>JAQVYV010000018.1:6772-20146 GCA_028708525.1 Eubacteriales bacterium | reverse complement strand
TTTTAAAGCGGTTATTGACTATCAATATGAATAATAATATAATCAATATCATAGTAGGATGCATATATGATTCTTTTATATCAAGGAGGCAATCAATGAGAAAAAGTCAATACAAAGTTATTCTACTTGCGCTACTGACAATGTTTTCGCTATTACTGTTTACTGCATGTCAGCCTGCAAGTACACCGACAACAGCAGAATCTCAGCTTTCTGCTGAAACAAGCAGTGAATCAGGTCCGGTCTACGACGATGATCCTATAGTAGATATGGAAGGCTACGAGTTTGTTATCGGCTCTGCATGGATGCGTGCCAGACCTTCAGCAAACGCTACTGAATTCGAGAAATTATTTTTTGACCACAAAGCTGAAGTAGAAGAGAAATACCATTGCACGATCAAAATTTCAAGCATATATGCCGACATGAATACTATGATGCCAAGGATAATGGCGGGGAATAAAGTTGCTGATGTTATAGAGATGATGGCAGACATGTGGCTTCCTGCTTCTAAGGCTGGTTATATTATCCCCTGGAACGATGTTGAGGGGATAAATATCGAAGATCCCCGTTGGGTCGATGCATATACCAATCTTTCTACTTTTGACGGAAAAAACTGGGGACTGAACTTCATGAGGCCACCGGAAGTACGATCTTGTGTATTCTTCAATAAGGATCTTCTCGCAAACAATGGTATTACCGAAGATCCTTACCAGTTGGTAAGAGATGGCAACTGGACATATGAGAAGTTCCGTGAAATGGCACTTGCTGCAACAAAGGACCTGGACAGCGACGGGCAAATGGATACCTATGGTGTTCTAGTAATATCTCCTATTCTTTTTGCACGCCAGATGATTAACGCCAACGGAGCTGCACTGGCAACTCTCGAGGATGGTAAAGTGAATGCATCATACGATTCACAAGGTGCGATCGAAGCTCTGAATTTTGTGGATACATTAGTAAATCAGGATAAGTCATTTATGCTCTGGGATTACATGAAATCAGAAACGACCTGGAATAATGTGCCTGCTTATGAAGATATTTATGCAGTCTTCAACGAAGGAAAGGCAGCTTTCTTTGTCCATGAGTCATGGGTAGGTAATCAGCAGATCAAGCCGAACAGCGATAAAATAAGATACGGGATGCTTCCTCTTCCTAAAGGACCCGGAGCTACTGATTATGTGTCACCGGCTCATCAATCAAGAGTTTTCACCGTTACATCAACGAATACAGATCTCGACAAGACTACGATCATATTCAACGCTCTTGCACGACCGATGGAAGGTTATGAGGGAGATGAATGGTGGCTTGACGAGGTCCAGAGAGAATACTTCCAGGACGACGATGAGGACAGTGTTGATATGTATAAACTCAATCTTGAGAAATCCATGGTCGACCTTGGTTCAGGTGTTGAGAAGCTCTCCTTTGATTACGGTATAACTGCGATCGCAGCCAGTGTTTTTTGGCGTTACGGCACGCCTGCTGCGCAGGTAGCTACAATGGTCGGAAATTATCAGGATGCGATAGACGCAATATTTAACAAATAAGTCTACATAAATATTATTGACAGAAAGCCCGGCACCATATCTTTACAATGAAGATTAATGGTCCGGGCTTTTTTGCATGCACTGAAATACTGGTTGAGTGTATATTGATTTATAACATAAAATTAGTACTCCTCATATGCCCAAAGATCTTTAGCTGCAAAACTGAGGTGTCCGTTACCTGTAGGCCAATATATTTCATCTTGGATCGTAATAAGCAAAAGTCTCCATTCAGAGGGGTCCGTTGATAAACCTGCACCATATGTATTGTTAACATCATTTATAGCGTTTAATAGTTGAGTACGGTCTATGCTAAACCCATACCAATGCCAGTCAGTCCAGGTTGAATTCGTTGATGAGTAAGAAGCCGGATTTTTAGTACAATACCTTGCAACACCATTATTGTCGTAGCGATAGTAGGAATTTGCATATCCTGCGTTCATTCCTGCATCCCATCCTACATACTCGCTGTTTGGAACATAGCGTGTGTCATAAATCTGTGGCTGAATGCTAAAATATTTGCCATTTGGATCCTCTATCAGTATACTCGCATAAACATAACCACAAGAACCACCTATCATATAAGAATTATTAACTTTTAAATTGAACGAAAACTTAAATACAGAATTACTATGTGCCCATGGCCGCTTATTGTCAGTATAATCCCACTTGTATTTAACTTGTCCATTCAATAAGTTGTAATTATATCCGGAACCCCCTGGTATCGACCATGTGTGCAACTCTGCACCTACTGCATCCGAAGTCATTTGAACAGACGTTGAACCATAATCTCCATTACTAATACCACGCTGATAACTTCCGACAGGAGATGGCGATACGAGATAAGTAAAATCACCTAAATTCCAATTGGAAATAGTTTGACTTACACCATTACCGGTCGCTCCAAACAGTGACATATTAAGCCAATTTGTCGGGCAATCACTGTCAGCATAAGCGCGACCGGAAATATTACTTATCGTTTCAGGCGAGTAAAAATAGGTGTAATTTATAGCTCTAACCGGAAAAACCGAAGCGGATATAACTAACAAACAAATTGAGATAACAGACGTTATTCTTTTTCTTTTCATGAACTAAGTCCTCCTCTAGATTAAAACAGTTTTCAAAGTATCGATAACCTCAACCAGGAAATAAGTCGTTTACTTATCTCTCACGAATCCAGAAATTGATTTAAGTTCTAAATATTTTCCCTTTTTTCAGCAAATAATAGAAAATTCCAAATCCTGCTCCGATCAATATCACCACCGCGAGAGCAAAGAAGATAAGTCTCATATCATCTGACATCTGTTCTTTTTCGTCATCAGTATTGATCTCAGATCCGGATCCGGAATGCACTGATCCGCCAGATGAGCTGAAAGAAATATCCGAAGTTATATCTTCTGATATCGAATCAGCTCCGGGAGTAATAGTCTCAGCTTGCGGCGTTGCAGTTGGTGCAGGTTGTGTCGGGATAGTACCTGTGGCTTCAACAAGAAGAATTCTCTGGTCTTCCCTTTCTATCTCAACAGTTATTGTGTTAAGCTTATCCGCAGTGTCAGTCAATACAACTTTATCTGTCATCAAATCTGTGATTTTATACCCTTGTGCTCCTGCTATCCCCATTTCAGTATACGGTATCGTTACAGTTATTTTTTTTGTATCCTCAATATTAGGAACAACAAGTACTCCCCTGCCTTCAGCGAATCTTGCGTATGCCTGCAGGCCTCCTCCGTCTGTATGCACTTTACATATATTAGTTTCTTTGTGATTTTCCGGATAATATTCAAAAATTTCTGTGTAAGTCCTTCTTATCCTTATCATCTTTTTTACCGCTTCGAAGAATTCCCGGTTAGCCGGCTCGTCGATTTTGTCCCATTGTATAGTGTTGAAATACATGACGCCGGTCCCGTTTGGCAGCATAACTCTTGGGTTGTTCCACTCTTCCCCTATATTCCAGAAAGGAATGAACGGAGCCAATATTGCCTGATAACCGATCCTGACTTTATTTCGTCTTACGCGAGGAGCTTTGGAATCATGTGTCAAGAGATTCATTGTATAATATCTGGCTTCACCGCTGTGCCCTGTTAATTGCATGTCTTTAGTCCCGATACCTTTACCCGTCAGGATGCTGTCGACTATGTTATTTTCCATGAAATAATTTTCAGCGTCCCATTTCATCGGTTCACCGGGTTCTTCTCCGACTCCCACTTGCTCAAAATCATAGACACCATAAGCACGCGTATTTGTTCCTTCAGAGATTATCGCAAATTTTCTGTCATGCTCTTCCCACAGGCGACGTCTGACCTCTCCCCAAAGGTTATAACCTGTCACACTTGGTTCCAGATCACATCTGAATCCGTCTATTCCGGTTTTAAGAGCGATTTGAACGGCATTGTTTATATACCACTCCCGCCATGACTGGTTGGACCAGTTGAAAAGATATCCGCCCCAACCTTCCCGCATATCACCGTTATACATAAACCACTCAGGGTTTTCTGTTAAATGCGGACTGTCTTTATCCACGCCCCACACTACGATGTCAAAAAACACCCTGATATTTCTTTTATGAGCCTCATCAACAAAATCCTTAGCGACACGAAAACTTTCTTCTTTATCTGTAGTCCCCGTCATTACTGAATCTATCTGATCATATCTGTAGATCCCATATCCGTTGTTGCTCGACAATCTGTTTGCTTCGGACTTCTGATATACAGGATTTATCCATACACCATTCACCCCTAATTCTGCGCAGTGATCAAGAGCTTTAACTGCCCCTTTAAAATCATGTGTATCGGAAACCGTTTCTATTCTGAACTGCATCATTATAAGAGTTTTTAGCCAGTCGGGATGAGTCCCCTCTGTTGTCACTTCACTGTCAGGTACCCAATCCGGGATCAAACCGGAGTTGTCGATCCACTCCGCACTGTAGACCGAAGAAGATGCGACAACTAAGACAGTTGTTGCTACTGAAGCTATTATTGATTTAATAATTTTTCTCATATTACCTCTCATATAAAAATAAGCAGAGAGCTTCTTAGGAAACCCTTCAAAACTCTCTGCCAAACAACGTTTACTCTTCTCTCAATGCCGGTCTTATGCTTTCTTATTCTTCCTGACCAGCAGCACACCGGAGATAACTGCACCTAACAAAGCAGCAATTATAATTATTATAACAATAGTCCTTACTGTATTGTCACCATCTTCAGGTTCCTCCTCTGATTCGGCAGATTCAACTTCAGATGCTACTGTTTCAGATGAATTTTCATCAGAACCATCCACAGATGTATCTACAACAGATTCTTCCGGATCCTCTGCTGATTCATCCTGTGAAACTTCTTCGGAGTTCTCTGCTGATACTGAAGATACCGCTTCTGAAGACTGAGGAACAGCTGAAGACGTAACAGATGAACTTGCAGGTACTGAAGAAACGCTTCCTGTTTCCGACATGTCGGCGATCGTGTAAGCTATAGTTCCTCTTGCCTGTCCCCAGTTTCCGAAATAAAGGTAGACATCTTCCTGATCCTGAACATGCTCATCCATTGCTTCTTTGGTTATCGGAAAAGCTTGACCATTGAAGGTATACGTCCAGCTTCCGTCATCATTTTTTTTGAAACTGACTGTGAAATTTCCTGTCGGTATCTTGTCGTGAAGCGTATCAGCGATGATCCTTGGATTAACATCAGACAGATCTACTCCCTGTTTAGCCATCATATATCCGTTTGGTGCATCACCAAGTGTTTCACTGACAGTAGTTGTAAAATGCAGGAAGAATATACCTTTGGTGTCTACCCATCCGCCTTCTGTGTTACCTATGCCTAAAGCCATACCATTTGCAGCAGATATCTGAACATCCTTGAATGTTATCGTAAGACCATCCAGTTTGAATGTATCCAGTGTGCCGACTCTTCCTGCCCACATAGGTCTTCCGAAGGTCAGACGCAGTCCGTCCGCTGTTTCTACCAGTGAATCACCCTCATAGTCATCCAGTTGTCCCCAGAAGTCAACAATATCTCCATCTATGGGCTTGTAAGCGAATGTGCTTACACTAAATGATATCGTTACGACTGCAGCCAGCAGGATCGTTAAAATTTTCTTCATCTTTTCCTCCACAATTTAAAATCTGTCTGACTTAATAATACTGATGTTACACATTAACTCTGCGTTTACCGGCCAATGCAGCAAAAGCAACAAACGATAGTAATACTATAGCATAAACATAAATCCCTCTGTCACCAGTCTGCGGAGCGTCATCTTCACTCTCGTCCGTTGTCTCGCTTGAAGTTTCGCTTGAGCTTTCTTCTTCCTGTGCAACTATCTTATTTGTGACTCTGCTTATAATGAAAGATAATCCGTTACTGTCAGTTGCCCCAAAGCCGGGAGCGAACTTTGCCTGTGAAGGATTAGGAATGCTTGTACGTAGCAGATCATCAGATAAAGTAAAGGTCTCGCTATTAATTGTGAATACCCACTCATCGCCTGACTGCTCGAACATAAACAGCATTTCATCCGTTATATCATTTTCAAGATGATATGTGGCAAGCGGCAGATCACCTTCATAAAAAGGTCTTGCCCAAAGCGTTATCATCGGATCTCCCGTTCCTTCTTCCAGTGAATAAACGAGCAATATACCTCTTCCGGCTGGATCAGCCGCTGAATTTCTTTCACCGTCAACGATCATCATTATAAACTGACGATTATCTCCGCTGATCGAAAATTCTGTAAGATCCATTTCTAGTCCGTCAAGCTCATATATCTGAGTCCCAACAGCCCTGACGCCCCAGGCGCTTGTTCCTGGAAAATCTACTTGGATCCCTCTTTCCTGATCAAGCGGTGTTACCAATATTAATGAATCCGCCCAGAATGGGTTAAGAAAATCACCTTCATTCGGAACATCGATATCAGAGTTTACTATCGGTGTAGGCTCTACTGTAGGTGTTACTGCAACAGTAGGCTCAGGCTCTGTAGTAGGCTCTTCGGTTGGAGCTGCTGCTGCATCGAGATATTTGATGCTTGTAACGTTTAGTGATGTCGGATCGGCTACATTATTATTGTTACCGATCGAAAAACATACTCTCTCAGTATTGGGTATCATAGATGTTATTTGATCATTGCTTACACCAAGAATATTCTTGTCATTCAAGCGAACGATCCAGTCTCCGTTTATATCCTTAGTAAATCCAAAGCGCAATGTCGACGGTATAGTTCCTGTAAACGGAACAGCGACCAGACTTGTCGAAGGGCGATCGATCAATTCGACCGTATAGCCTTCTGCAGTATTAGATATGTAGTAATAAAGACCTGCTCCGGTTGCATGATCCGGGTCACTGACAGGGTTGATGTCATAATCAGCGAAATGGATGAATATTCCTGCTCCCGGGTTCGGCATCAACACATTTGTCAGCGTTATTTCAAGATCATTAAGATTAAAAATATCCTGTCCGATCGCTCTCGGCCCCCACTGAGTACCTGCTGCAAATGTGATATCAGTACCATTAGTTGCATCATTCGCTATTTCTACCATTGCTCCCCAATACGGATTAACAAAATTAGCAGCCTGAGGTTTCAGGTCTGTACGAAAAGGAACATTTCTTATACGGAACACATTAAGACTGGTAGGATCAGCAACGGTATTATTATTGCCTATAGAGAAGCACGCGTTGCCCTGATCTGCTATGACTGAGTTCATGTTTGCTTCTGATATCGCAAAGTCTTTATTGTTGACAAGAAGCAGCCAACTTCCATCAGTAAGTTCCTCGAATCGTACTATCAATGAGGATATAGCACCATTAAAATTTAGAACTCCCAGTTCCTCTCCACCCGGTCTCTTCATAACATTGACATCATATCCGGATGCCGTGTTATGTATATAAAGAAACAAAGATGTTGCGCCAGGATCGCTTGCCTCATTAGTCGTACGGTCAGCAAAATTAATGAATATCCCTGCTCCGGCATTGGGCATTGAAACATTTACCAAGGTCACTTCCAAATCATCAAGTGCGTAACCTTTCATACCGACTGCCCGCACACCCCAAGCTGTATTAGCTCCGAATGTGATCTTTGTACCGGATGTTGCATCATTTTCAACAGTCATCGGCTGAGTTGGCCACCATCCCGGATTAGAAATATCATCCGTTGTCGGCAGTGTTTCAACTGCAGATGCTCCGGTCCCGATCATTGCAAATGATGCAATGATCATAATTATGGTCAACATAATAGCCATTGTTCTTCTGTGAGTCATAATCGTTCCTCCTTTAGTTTTGCTTTGAATTTAACCGCTTTAATTTGTTGTAAGAATCTTTTTGCTTATAATAATACATTCTATAATGTTTGAAACACTTTGTCAACATTAAGCGCTTTAAATTTATAAATTTTTATTGTATATGTACAATTTCAACTCAAATATTTGATCATATTACTATATCAACTGTTATATTTGTATTTACTTATATAAATAAACTTTGAAATATCCGTTCTAACGAATGAATAATCGTCTGTCCAGGTATTGGATGAATTTATTTCGGGACTTACAAAATCCTCATATCCTCTTTTCCCAATGAAAGTACTCGGCCCTACAAACGACGGTTCTCCTTTTATGTGATGATGTGGACCGAAAAGATTTCTGTTGCTCCCGTAATACTTTATTTTTAGCGAGTTAAGTCCTTCCCTCAAGTAGTCTGTTATGTCAGTTTCATATGGTGGTGTAAACATAGAGGCTATGCAATTATTATTTAAGTAAATCTCTGCCAATATGAAACCTTTGTTTTCAAATCCGGCATAATATCGAGCTCCTTTCTCAATAGCTTCCGACATGAAATCATATTCAGCAACATAATTCCCTCGATAGAACCATAGTCCTTCAGCTATCATATTTTCTGTATCACTTACGTCCATTGAATCGGTTATTGTGAATGAAGCATCCATGATCCTTATGTGGTCATTGTACCCGGTCACCTTACCCCCAGCATATATTCGAAAATCACCCAGAATGTACACAGCCTCTATACCGACCGGGTAGTGAAAGCGATTGCGTTCTGTTTCAAAAACCTCTTCTACATCTGAAACCGGTTGCCAAACGGGCATTTTACAATCCATATCGAAGGTATTTCTTCCTTTAACACAAAGATCACCTATGCTGAACTTTCTTATTGACCCATCGATCCAATGACCTTCTTCCCTGTTATTTATAGGTACACCATTAAGCCGCAATCCTCCGAAATCTTCTGATTCAGCAGCGATATATATTTTTCTACCAGGTGATTGATCACTAAAATCCATTTCAAAAACATATCTTATGGTTACATTTGAAGGTTCGTTTTTACTTGCAATGATTTTATAGAGCCGGTCCTGCATGTGTATAACATGCATCTCAGCAGTGAACGGAGAACCGTCGATCGAATACGAAGCACGGTCAAGAGTTAAAGAATTATCTTCAGTGAGATCAACTCGTTTGATCCCTGCCGCTACTTTTGAAAGGAGAATTTGAGGTTGTTTGTGAAGCACTTCATTGCTGGTCATATTTTTCAGAGAAATGATACTGCTTCCTTTGGGTGGGATTGAGACTCCAAAAAACGTACCCGACTCATTAGAAGTGTACTGTATAAGCTCTTCTTTTATTTCAGCATTTTCACGTAAACTGATAAGTGAAACTTCCGGATTTCCTTCAACCTCAGCTACAAAGGATCTTTCCGAGTCTGTACTTCCGTTCCAGATGTAAACTATTTTACGATCATCATATATCCTCGTTCTGACCAAAATATCGCTTGCGATTTTATCACTGTTTTTGTCTTTAAAAACTATCTCCCGTTTCATGCCGGTGCAATCAAAATATTTACGCAACATGTCTCTGCGGTTTTGTACAAGGTTACATTTTTTGAAATTTTGAGGAGCAGTGTTGATACAAATGATTTCACCTTTTTCCTGCAGGAATTTTTCACAAATTCCTGCAACTTCCGAAGAAATCAAAGGTGTCTGCGAAATTATCAATCTTCTGTATGACGAGTTTCCTATTCTAAGAAAACCATCTCTGACAACAGCGTCTTCTTCCATAAGCCTTTCATCTCCCAGATCAAACGAGATTTGAAGGTTAAGGAGATTTTCTATAAGTATTCTGTATTGAGCTGATATGTTAATTTCATCTTCAGAATGTCCCGGCCTTAAAGCTTTCATCCACATTCCTGTAAGAGGAAGGACTACAAGCGTATCAGAATCCGATGCCCCCCCTGACAGCAGAGTGTTCAGTGCTGCAAAATAGTCATTGACCAGACGAAATTTATCCCACCAGGGCTCCTGATGAGAAAAAAATACAGGATAGTCTCTTTTCCTGACTCCCTTGATCGTATAAGCTGAAAGATGCAGACAGGGAAGATTGATCCCTAAGGCAGCCTGATATCCCCAGATCCAAACCATATCTTCAAATGACAAATTCCAGCCGCTGCAACCAAAAGATTCACTGAGGACCCGATCCTTTCCATATTGCTCAGCAACTGAAGATATCTGTTTCATCAGCACCGGACTTGCAAGTCGTTTTCCCAAATGATCGATCCCGGGAAGCTGCATAGAAGGGTACATCTGCATGACACCTCCATTGCTGGAAATCTGGTCGCATAGTCCGTCTTCCGCTGCAAAATGTCCTGTAAATAAGAGTCCGTTGTTCTTGCACCATTTCGCAATGATATCAGTGAATGATTCTTTGAATAGTTTTCCGATCACTTTCCAATAATCGAGTCTGATCGAGTCATATTGAGGATCAGGATCCGGGATCATCCATATATCCTCAAGCAGATCTCTGCCCGTCTCCTTCCTGTAAAAATCGGGCAGAGCTGTACTCCAGGTATATCCGAAGTTATTTAACTGAGGTTCATCTGAAAAGCACCCTTTGATAGTTTTACCGAAATGGTGTCCGAGCTTTCTTTTATAAACCTCATGTGTTGATTCTATAAAGGCTCTTGTTACATCCGGATTCAGAAGATCTACATAATGACTGTCAGACTCATAATAAGCCGCAAGATCCTTTCCGTTTCTTTGGCAGGCAGCTATCAGGTTTTTCTGTACCAAGTCGCTGTTAACAGCGTCACCCTCTGCAAATCTCACTCGCTTAAATGTGAACGCATCACCTTTGGTCGAAACGATCCCTCCGGCAAATCCGCTGGGCCATCCGTCCTCATCATATATCCAAACTGTTAGTCCTGTTTTTTCCGCATACAAAACAGCAGTTTCATATGCCTTGAACCATTCATCCTCCATGTATGGTATTTCAAGCCCTGCTCTTGAATGAATGAAAAATCCGCCATAGCCGTTTTCAGCAAAACCATCGATTTGCCGACACATTTCATCCTTATCCATTTTACCGTTCCAGGACCAGAATGCCAGACTCCTGTAATGATCGATGTGTTCCGGGACCTCGCTGTATTTATTTCTGTTCATATGTGCCTCTTATCCTGCTGATTTCATCAAACAAATATTCTGCCATTTTTGCATGTGTCACAAGCGAAGGATGTCCGTCTGCTCCGTATCCGTCACTACCCTGCTGTTGATACAAAGGTATGCTGAAAACCTTGTTGTCCCCTTTTGTACGGATATCTTCTACCGCTTCTTCCATCGCGGGAACAAGCCTGACGCCCATTACACCCATAGTGCAAAAAATAAGTGCTTCCGGGTTTTTATCGCGGATCAAACCGATAAAACCGATATATGCATTTTTAAATTTTTCCGGATCAGCATTACTTGCCATGTCATTGGTCCCGAGGTTAACTATTATCATATCAGGAACATAGGAGGAAAAATCCCACCTGTCTCTGTTTACTCCGGGAGCTGTTATTTCATAGATCTTAGGCATAGTATTGATCTGTCTGCCGTCGTTATTTTGAAGTACTCCGATACCCGACCATGCTAAATAATGTGCCCGTGCTTCCATTCTTCTTGCCAGGATCGCTCCATATGTAAGGTATATATTTTCCTGATTTATCCGGAACGGATCGTGCGCGCTATCCGCCATATTTCCATATCCGGCAGTTATCGAGTCACCTATGATTTCTAATTTGAACTCTTTTACCGGAGGTGCCTTATTTATTTTTCCCGGTGCAGTAACACGTATTTCAGAAAAGCCGAGCCTCCCTCCGAAAGCTTCTGAATGCTTTACGATCCTGACAGTATGTTCTTTGTTCTCTATATCATCAGCAACTTTGTACCAGTCTGGCTCTGTTACACAAATAATCTGATACGGTTCGTCCGAGTTATCTATATAAACACCTGCATAAACACCTTTCAGGTCACTGATTTCTTCTTCTCCGTACAAATAACACCATGCCTGTGTTCCTGTGAATCCAAATTCAATTTCAGCTCCGCTCCAGACACTTGTGTGAAAACTTACTCCGTCTTTTTCTTTAAGAAAGAATCTTCCCATAAGATTGAAATTTTCAGGATCCGAAGTGACTATATTTCCATCGGTATCAACACTGATCGTATCCACATCTGCTTCGATCATTTTCTGTTCAGACTCCTTTATCAAACTTTCTCCGGCTTCATTCAGTGAATCCTTGATGAGCCAGGCAGCCGCAACAGTAGCTACGCTCAGAGATCCTACTATGATTATTATAAATAATTTACTGCCGGAAGTTATTTTTCTCATATCGTCAACTCAATTTTGCTCCTTATAAACCGAGACTACCTGAAAATTCCTGACCTGGATCTCCCCGTCATATGTCCCGTACATTTCCCAACCGATGTTAAATCCGTTCAGGTAAAGTTCATCCATTGTCGTGTTTTTAAGAAAATTACGTTCATGTGCTAGCTGCAAAGCGCGCTCGACATATGGCTTGCAGTCAAAATCTATATGTATCCATTCATTATCAGGATCCCCATACGGGGCATCGTCTTTCCAGAAAGATGCCGGCATAAATTTATTCTGAGGTATCTGGTAGATAAACATACCTGATGCATCTTCTTTTCCACCATCAGCTGCTCCGTATTCCGGACACCATGCTGTTCTGTTATCGAACAATGGAAATCCGAACCATATCATCTGTCCATATGAATCAGTGTCTGCTCTATTAAGATTTTGAACATACAGATAAATATAAAACCCGCTTCCGTGTAAATTCGGATTTGCGTCATCACCCATAGCATCATTAAAATATGTCAGTCTGGTATCAAGTGTTACCCGGAATTCATCCATATCATCAATTTTTCTGACGTCAAAATACGGGGAATCCGAATAATCTCTTCCGGACTGACCGATCAATAGATGCGGCCATGCTTCTCCCTGTTGTCTTGGTTCAGTGTACTCTTTTGAAGCATCCAGTCGTAATGAGATCATCGAATCTGCAGTATCGATCTCAACTTTTTTGCTTTTATCTTCATATCTGTAGTAATTATCGTTTATGCGCGTAAAAGTGTGATCCAAGCCAATCGAATATTTTGAATACCACGGGGCAAGAGTCCATACCGGACTGGTTGACCGAACATTTTGATCTCCGTCATAATCGAAATATCCCCGTATTCCTTTATCATCGATCGTGCTTAAGCCATGCACGGCAAATCCTCTTTCATAAGACGGATCCTGTACCAGATCATTCATTTCTTTCGTCTCGGATAATGACACTGCTGATGATACCTCCGATAATATTGACAAGCTATCCTCTGAAGAATATTCATTCCCCGATGATCCGGCCGGCGAAAGTTCTTCTGAGGATAGCTCTTCTGAGGATAGCTCTTCTGAGGATAGTTCTACTGAGGATAGCTCTTCTGACAATGATCCCTCCTCAGACGATTCGTTCGAAGATAAATCATCGAGTGCTTTATCAGTATCCATTTTTATCAATATACCTCCTGATATAAGTAT
>JAQVYV010000018.1:0-6672 GCA_028708525.1 Eubacteriales bacterium | reverse complement strand
CTGAGGATAGTTCTACTGAGGATAGCTCTTCTGACAATGATCCCTCCTCAGACGATTCGTTCGAAGATAAATCATCGAGTGCTTTATCAGTATCCATTTTTATCAATATACCTCCTGATATAAGTATCAGCAGGATGGATCCTATCAGAAGAGTGCTGAGTGTTTTGTTTATTTTCAGTAGTTCAAGAATTTTTTCCATAGTACAAGACAGAAATTTTAAAGCGCTTTATTTTTTGGTTGCTATTCTGCCTCTCCTTTCTTTTTTAATTAATATCGTACTTTATTTGTTCAGGTGGATTCTCTTATCACAAGTTTGGGTGTAAGAATTATGTGTTGTATTTCTTCCGCATCTGAAGTTATCTGATTGACTAAAATCCTGGCAGCGATCTCACCAACTTTGTAGTTGTTGCCGTCGATCGATGTCAAACCAACAGGCAGATATTCGCCCAGCTGGATATTATCGTATCCGACTACCGCCACATCTTTCGGGATCGACAGTTTAAGGTCATACAATGCCTTCATAACGGCCATGGCAATAAAGTCATACAAACAGAAAAGTGCAGTTACCTCAGGATGTTCCTTCTTGAATCCACGGACTTTCTCACGAACATCTGAGAAATCCTGCCGGCTTTTGATTATGTAATCTTCCCTAAAAGGTATCCCATATACATTCAGAGCTTTTATGTATCCTTCAAGTCTTTCACTGGAATGCTCCTCTACCTCACTGCCTCTTACGAAAGCGATATTCTTATGACCTCTGTGGATCAAATGCTCCACTCCTATAAAAGCACCTTCGACTTTATTTGTACTGACATAATTGACATTCTTCATTGAGGATTTAACTCCCGTAACAACGAACGGGAAGTGCATTGCCTGCATGTCTTTAAGTTTATCTTCTATTTCACTGAGAAAAGTAGGGAGGATTATAAGACCATCTACTTTCTTACCGCTAAGCATATCAAGATAAAGCTTCTCCTTATCCAGATCCTGATTTGTGGACCCGATTATCACATTGTAACCGTTCTGACTAAGATAACCTTCAGCTCCGTGAACAAGCTCGGAAAAAACAGGATTAGTCATCTCCGGCACTATTATTCCTATACTCTGTGTCCGTTGTATTGCAAGGCTTCTGGCAAGATAGCTTGGTTTGTAATTCAGGGTTTTGATGCACTCACGAACTTTATTGCGTGTTTCTTCCTTGATGCGCTTGTCATTATGCAGAACAAGTGAAACTGTGGCTGTTGAACAGCCGGCAGCTTTTGCGACATCGTATATCGTTATTTTTTTGCCTTTTTCTTTCAATTTTTCTCTTTCTTTCTGTATGATATTCGCATTTATATTTTAAACTGCTTTAATTATATAGTCTGGTGTCTTTATAGTCAATCTTTGAGGTTGATTTTTTAAACATTTTTAAACATTCAATTTGCATTACCTGTCCGGACGATGCTGTTTACCAGAGCCTTTTGAGAGAATCCGTACAATACGAGCAAAGGTATCATAGCCAGCATTCCGGCAGCGTTCTGTGCTATGTTTGAACCAAGCGGGTCAGCTGAAAGCCCTATGCGTATGTATATATTAGGGATCTTAGTTGCCAGCACAGCCATTTCACTGAAATATAGCGAAGGATATGAAACATCTGTCCACTGCCATGCAAAAGAGAAAAGGAATACCGTAGTCAGTATAGTGCGCGAATTGGGAAGGATCACTCTGAAAAAGGTGCTGATAGGCGATGCTCCGTCGATATAAGCAGCGTTTTCCAAATCTTTCGGCAAGCTCATATAAAAGGATCGCATAAGATAGATATATAAGCCTTCTTTTAATCCTAAACCTGTTAGAGCCAGTATGTAAAGAGGGATCAGACTGTCCGTAAGATTGAGAGCAGAACCACCGATCCCATAATTGAAGTTGGTAAAACGCAGATACTGGGCAATGCTATATACCTGTGGTGGTATAAGCATAATAACGATCACTGCCATGAAAGCTAAACGATTACCTCTGAATTTGAATCTTGCCAGACCGTAGGCTATCATTGAACAAACGAAGGTCTGAAAAATGCCTACACTGAAAGACATGATAAATGTCAGCCAGCCGGTAATGTCGAGTTCAAGCCCTTCAAGAGCGACTTTCCAGTAATAAAGAGAGAAATTTTTTGGCACAAGACGTACTGTAGAATCAAGAAGGTCTTCCGGAGACATAAAAGCCATCAATATTTTATAAATAAAGGGTTTCAAAATTATGAAGGCAAGTCCGAAAACTATAACGAACCGTGTGACTGACCAGATATATTTTACGAATTTCTTCTCCAACTCAAACCCCTTTCTATTCGTTATAGAATACAAATTTTGACATCGCGAAACCGGCAACAGCGATTATCACAGCAATGCAAAGAAAATACATCATGTACATCGCGGTGGCAAGTCCATACTGGTTCTGCGCAAAAGCAAGACGGTTGATATACTCAAACATCGGGCTGTTGGGTTTTGAGAAAGTATCTACGATAGTATATACTCCGCAAACCAGTATCTGAGGACTTATTACCGGGAGAGTTATTTTCCAGAATAGTTCCCATTTGGAGCAACCCTCAACATTAGCCGCTTCATACAAAGAAAGAGGGACCTCCTGGAGTGCAGCCATGAAGATAAAAATCTGTATGCCACTCGATTGTACGACCCTGTATATGCCGTCTGCAGCACCAACAACTATGTTTATCAATCCTGTGTTAAAATTAAGCGATGACAGGAGTTGCTCAAAACCTGCAAAATTCGTATTTGATACGACCCCGCCTGTCTGTCTTCCGACCTCGACGATATTCATTATATTGGTAAGTGATTCGACCTTTGCTATTATTCCTGTTGCAAGAATGACCGGAACAAAGAATATCGATCGGGCTAAAAGACGGCCACGGAATTTCTGGTTAAGTATCGTAGCGATAAAAAGGCTGAATATCAGTATTACAGGTATATCTGTCACAAGCTGTCGGACAGATTCAGCCAGCAATCGTATAAACTGAGGATCTACTGTAAGTGAAGTAACAAAGTTATTGAAACCGATATACTTAAGCGAGTACTGCCCTTTGTCGATCACGATATCATTAACCGTAAAAATCAAAGTCTGTATCATGTTTGGTATAAAAATCAGTATCACACCTATGATCAAAGGGAATATAAAAAAGTATCCTGCAAAGGCTTTCTTTTTTTCAAGTGATATATTTCCTTTTTTAGGGACTTTATGTTGCATCATCTGTACCTCCAATGACAATAAAGTCCTGTTTAGATGCTGTAAATCCGTTTCCCTGATAGTCTTCATCACTTTTGTTTATAACGATTTTCACTCCATTCGAATATGTTATCATCGCAACTTCATCAGTCAGATATTCATGTCTGATGATCTCGCTGTTTCTGACCGATCGCCATACTTTATTCATAATATCGTATTGCCCGGTCAGTTCATTGATAGATTTGCCGTAATGAAGTGAGTAGCCAACATTTTCATGATCCGTAGATTTGATCAGCTGATCATCGTTAACGATCCAGTCATAGTAAAGGTTGCCACCATGTTCGACAGCTTTAAGCAAAGCCTTATTGTAATCAGACGAACTGTTAAAGGGCGGGCCGGCATAGCTGACCTTCCCGTTTATGACCAACTGGTAAAAGGGAACGGAGGCAATTTCGATCTGTTGAAAGGAAGCATTGAACGGAACGGACAGAATATCGGTTGCATGGCCAAGAACATACTCATTGCCCCCCGAAGTCATAAATAGCGGAAAGACTTTTACGACTTCTTCGATCGCTTGTTTAGTTTCATGTATAGTCATCGATCTGTCAAAATCCTTTTTGTGGTTAAAATCCGAAAAAAGACGGCTGCCCGCGTCTTCCCACGAAATATTTACCAAAGGATCACTGCCAAGGACTTCTGCGGTTTGAGAAGCAAAAGAAACTGCCAGTTTACTGAAAAGCGCAGGAGATACCAGGTAACCGGGCAGGATCCCGGTGTTGAACTCATTTGTAACTATATCAAACTGTCCCAGACGGGCAAGCGTTCTGTCCAGATTATAAACTGCATCAGATTTCGGCCGGAATGAATCAAAAACTTTATCTCTGTACACTCTGGAGAAAGAGCTTTCAAAGTATATTGAACCTCCTTTCGAAGTGACCAGATCAGAAAGAACCGCTAGTTCTTCCACCCCTCCCAGCCGGCTTGAAACTTTAAATTTCCCGGCTGCGCTGTTTGCCAGCCCTTCATCGGAAACACCCTTCAAGCGTATCCTAAGCTCGTAAATACCTTTAGCATGCAGCATTCTTACTACGTCAGCTATACCTTCGAAATCAGATAAAACTATTTTTCTATCGTATGATATTCCCAGAAACTGAGTTTTCTGCGTGATCATACATGTAAAATCAAGATAGACAGGCATATTCTCCCCGGTGCTGACTAACTTATCTTTTAACATCCCTGAATCGATAAGGGTCTGTCTGTACAGAGAAGCTATACCGTTGTAATCCTGCTCATCAGGTTCAAGAAAACTATACATCAAAATCGGATGATCATACTGGATGTGCTTACTATACAAGTTGATAACGGGTATATTTCTGTCCGTTCCTATGTCCGAACTCATCATCCCGCGAATATTGAAATCACATGAAATGGTGTTCAAGGGCACGGCTGACCCTTTGGTTTTCGCTTTTAGAACAGCCTGGGACGCACCACCTTTGATAACTGTCATATATCCTTTGCCATTGCCATATGAACCGAAAACAGGAAGTCTCGCTGTCTGTGAAACCGAAGTCCTCTGTTTTCTGTAAATGGCTTCGTCTTCACCGTAAATCGATTGGGAATAGACAAGTCCGTTTGCAGTAGTTGTTTTGATCAACGCTCCGCTTCCGTCAGGAACAAAATATGTCATGGGTTCTGTGCCGTCAGAAGCATCAAAATACTCCAGCAAAGACACAGTAACGATCTTATCGGTTTCCTTGTATTCCTCTATCCTGTCTGTCAGCACCATCGCTGTAAATCCGTTTTCATTAAGAGAATACTCTACCGGAACCAAAAAGCCCGTTGGTGAGCCGGCACTTCCCTCAGTCAGATCGAAATTTTTCGAATCATTAGCATAGTCTTCTTCGGTATACCCGATGATTTCCATGTAACCTGTCACATCTTTCATTATATCTTTGCTGTCAGTGCTTTCAACGAACACATAAAGAGGCCTGTCACTGATACTGGGGAAAAGAGGCAGCATCTCATTGAAAGCATCATTCCTGACGGCAGGATCAAAGAGTCTGTAATAACGCTTCACCCTGCGAAGATCGGTCGCATCAGTTAGTCCGGCAAGAACCTTGTTCTCAAAAAAATCTTTTTCGAAAGCTGCTGGTACAAAGTATGCGTCCGCAGGGGTCCCAAACGTATACAATACACGGATCGAATCATCCTTCTGCAGGACTTTGTAGTTTTTGGCATTTACACTATGAGGTCCGGAACCCATGTATTTTGATTTGCTCTGGTCATCATAATAGAGGATTGTTAATTCGGAGCGTGACCGCACCTTGTCTTCATCCGATGTTACTGCGAATCCTTCATCAGGAACTGATGAATATGATTCACCCGTCAGAAGGTCAGTCACGGTAAAGTGAGTAGTAGCAGTATCCATTTCCAACACGATCCTGTCATTTGAAATTTTTACCAGATCTTCCGTGACTTCTCTGAATCCATCATCAGGCAAAACTTTAAAGGCATCTTTATATGGAGAATGATCCGTTTCCGGTGAAAGGTTAACAAAATTCGGGATGATCAGAGCAATCGCTGCAGTTAAAGCTAAAACACCGGAAGTCATATATATTATTTTCTTTGTTAAATTCTTCATTTATCCTCCGAGTCAATAAGTTCTGAAGGATATCTCGCTGTAGATATCACTTACAAATCTGACAACGTCCTGAATTATATTGACCAAAAGCAATCCGATAAATATCATCAATAAAATACCTATTACCGTCAGTATCGTTGCCAGTATATTTTTCGAAAAAGAATAGTCGTGTGTGACCATCATTCCAAGGACAAGAAGAGCTATGGTCCAGCCTGATGCGATCACATTAAGAACTGTATAGAAAGCGATCTCCTCGCCTACAAGAAAATGTGACATTGCCAGAAGCGGAACAGAAAGCATTATATATGGTCTGAGTGAGTATCCTGTAGCGATAAAAATATCCTTCATGCTGCCTTCACCGTCCATCAAAGTCGTAAAGCACCAGTTTGAGACGATAAAGAGTGCGATCGGAATAGCGATCAACGCCAGCTCATACAGCACATTTACATCCTCGGAACGGATCCCTGTAACCACGTATCCGCTGAATTGGGCACGTACAGCGTAAACCACAAGAAACAGGCCGTAATATATACCTGCTGCCCACATGCTTCCCTTCTTCTCTCTTTTCAGATCCCAGAATCCATCGAAAGGATGGTATATGACATGTTTCCCATATCCGAACTCCTTGTATAACGGCTGAACAGCCAGTTTTCTATAGTATGGACTTTTTCTGACCAACTTAGGTAAAATAACCGCGGCAGCGATCAATAAGGCAGCACCAAGAAAAAACCAGGTGAAGTTTTTCTTCATGAAAACACTTCTGTATTCCCTGTACGCAAGTGAATAGTAATACCTTTCACCAATAGGCTCCAGCC
>JAQVYV010000129.1 GCA_028708525.1 Eubacteriales bacterium | reverse complement strand
TTCCGGAACACAACAGATATGTGAGAGGTCTTATCAGCTGGCTGGGATTCAGACAGACTGAGGTAGAGTTTATTCGGGAAGCCAGATTTGCAGGAGAAACAAAGTATCCTTTGCGCAAGATGATTAAGCTTGCTGTTGATGGCATAACTTCATTTTCATATAAGCCTCTTAAATTCAGCATAGGTACAGGAATATTTCTTTCAGTATCAGGATTGATTTTTGCACTCGTAGTGGTAATACTGAGGTTGAATAATATCGTCAGCATGGAGCCGGGCTGGGCTTCACTTATGGTCGTTTGCCTTTTCTTTTTCGGATTTGTGCTGATCATGCTTGGTATAATCGGTGAATATATCGGACGGATATTTGAGGAAGTTAAGGGAAGACCTTTATATATAGTTAGTGAGAAGGTCGGTGATTTTGGGGAGAAGGAAGATCCCCGAGGTTGATTGATCAATGGTGGGAATGGAGACGTGTTTTTGGAGAACAATAATTTAGCCGGTGATATTACATCCGGGCTTAATCCTGAGCAGATGAGTGCAGTGTTACATGATAAGGGGCCGCTTCTGATACTTGCGGGGGCAGGGTCGGGGAAGACGAGAGTTATAACTCACAGGATCGCACACCTCGTCAGGGATCTCGGTGTGAGCCCGTACAGAATACTTGCTCTGACGTTTACGAATAAGGCAGCGGCAGAGATGAAGAACAGGATTGAGGGGCTTATCGGAGCTGATGTCGGTTCTCTCTGGGTCGGAACGTTCCATTCGCTTATGGTTCGGATACTCAGAAGGCATATTGAACTTCTGGGATTTGACAGGACTTTCATTATTCTGGATACCGATGACCAGCTTAAAGTTATCAGGAGTTGCCTTGATGAATTGAATCTGGATGAGAAGAGATATCCGGCGAAGGCTTTGTCTTCGGCGATCAGCAGTGCCAAGAATGAGCTTACGAGTGCGGAGGAATTTGAGTTGAAATCGTCATCCTCCGGGAACTTCATGAGAACTGAGACTGCAAAGGTATACAAGTTGTACCAGGCTAAACTTAAGGCTTCATCAGCGTTGGATTTTGATGACATATTGTTTTTTGCCGTAGAGATCTTCCGCAAATATCCGGATGTGCTGGAGCATTATCGCAATAAATTTGAATATATATTGGTTGATGAATATCAGGATACGAACCATGCACAGTACGTGATAGTCGAGCTTCTTGCCAAGAAACACGGAAATTTGTGTGTTGTCGGTGATGATGATCAGTCGATATATGCTTTCAGGGGAGCGAATATAAGCAACATCCTTGACTTTGAACATGATTTTAAGGGATGCAAGGTTATCAAGCTTGAGCGAAATTACAGATCGACCGGGAATATTCTGGGTGCTGCTAATAGTGTTATTGCTAACAATAAAGGTCGAAAGGCAAAAGAGTTATGGACTTCTTCGGATGAGGGGGATCTGATAACATATCTCAGGGCTGATAATCATGTCGCTGAGGCCAGGTTTGTTGCTTCGGAAATCAGAAGACTGGTCGATTTTGCGGGTAGCTGCAAATATGGTGATATAGCGGTTCTTTACAGGATCAATGCTCTTTCGCGAAATTTTGAAAATGAACTGATGGCTGCACGGATACCTTTTAAACTCTTCGGCGGGATGCGGTTTTACGAGCGGAAAGAGATCAGGGATATCATCGCGTATATGAGACTTATCCTTGTCGGTGATGATATGTCCTTTGACAGGGTCGTGAATGTACCGCGAAGGGGTATCGGTGATGTGACGAAGAGTGCTGTGTTTCAGGCTGCTGCGTCTTCGGGGGTGTCATGTCTTGAGGCGGCTTCAGACAGCATGAATATTCCTCAGCTCAGCAGATCCGCACCAAAGCTGATCAACTTTTATGATTTGATACAGTCCTTCCGGCATAAGCTTGATGAGAATAAGATGAGTCTTGCTGCGTTTTTCGAGTATGTTCAGGACGAATCGGGAATGATACAGGAGATCATAGAACAGCGGGAGAGGGACAAGCACGAAGATGTAAAGGACAGAGTTGAGACGCTGAAGGAGCATCTTTCGGCTGTTGTTGAATTTGAGGGACAGCTTTCTGCTGATATGACAGGATCCATAACTGAATCTGCAGTTATTGCTGATGCTGATGCTGATGCTACTGATGATGAGTTCAGAGATGAGGATGACCTTCCGATAACTTCTCTTCGGGATAAGCTTGCGAAATATATCGAGAGTATTTCTTTGTATATAGACAAGGATACAGTTGCTGATGAGGACGATGCAGTAAAGTTAATGACGATCCATAGTGCAAAGGGTCTTGAATTCGATAATGTTTTCATGGTTGGTGCTGAAGAAGGAATTTTTCCTGGACTTCGCAGCATTAATGATCTAAGCGGAGAAGCGATCGAAGAAGAGAGACGCCTCGCATATGTCTCAATAACGCGTGCACGAAAGAAGTTATACATCACGACTGCTTTTGAGAGGATGCTTTTCGGGCAGACCCAAATTTATCCGACATCCAGGTTTGTTCTGGAGATACCATCGAAGTATCTGAATGAGATTTCTCAGAGGCGCTCGTATCAGTCTCAGTCTCAGGGACCCAGGTCAGGACATGCAAGACAAGAGGGATCTTCATATTTTCAATCGACTCTCTCCAAGCCGTTCAGAGATACAGTGAGCCGAAGTACTTCATCTCCATTCGGAAGACCGCGGAATGAGAGTTCTTCACGAGACACTGTCAGCTCAGATCAGGGTGACTACTTGAAGTCTTCTGATATCAGAAAGGGTGATATCGTTGCTCATTCGAAATTCGGGAAGGGGATCGTACGAAGTCTGGTTCCTGTTGCAAATGATGCTATTATTGAAATCGACTTTGATGATTTCGGGCTCAAGAAGATGATGGTCAGGCAGGCGAAACTGTCGAAAGCTTAGAACTTTGATCTGTGAACTTTGTATTCTGTATCCATTACGACTACTTCAGCGATATTCTTGCAGTGGTCACTTATTCTTTCCATAGTATGCAGGATCTCAAGATAGATCACCGTTGACTGAGGGTTGCACAAACCATTGTTTAATCGATCCAAATGGGCTATTCTGAGGCGTTCCTCTAGTTCATCCATAACATCTTCCTGTGACATTATCTTTCCTGCAAGGGTAAAGTCAGTGTCTCTTAGTGCTGAAGTTGCATCAGTCACCATCTGCTTTACTATTGAAAAGGCTTCGTCAAGCTCTGAACGTGCATCGTCGGAAAAATCGATATTCTGAGTTGTCATTTCCAATGCTGAATTAGTTATATTCATACAATAATCACCGATACGCTCGATATCGTTCGTTGCGTGCATCAGGCCTGCGATCCTTGCTGACTCCTTGTCGGTCAAAGTGTTGTGGGATATCAATGTTGATAAATAACGTACTATTTCGTTTTCAAGGTAATCAAGACCGTTTTCCTTCTCGACCATGTCATCTACGTCTTCTTTAGCTATTTTCCCCCGGATCAGATCATGTACTTTGTTGGTCATATCGCTTGAAAGTTCTGTCATACGAGCTATTTCTTTCGTAACAAGATCAATTGCTACAGAAGGATTGCTTATGACAGAATAATTGACATATTTCAATTCTTTCTCGTTTACAGGATCTTGTCCCGGTATTAGTTTCTTAACGATGATGACCATCAGCCAAATAAACGGAAGCCACAAGATCGTATTGGTTATATTGAATATAGTATGGGATACGGCAATTCCTGAACGCATAAACTCCGCTGTCGGAGTCATCAGATGACGGATATCAGGTAAAAGATCCATTCCTGTCAGCCTTATGATCCAGTCCACGAGAGTTGTGTAAGGGATCAGGATAAGCATAAACAGAACGGAACCAACGATGTTGAATATAGCATGGGCGGCAGCGGCTCGCTTAGCCTCTTTCTTGCTTGTACCCATAGAAGCGAACATCGCGGTTATCGTTGTTCCGATGTTACTTCCGAAAAGTATCGGTATTGCCTGGTATAGTGATATAAGTGGTGTACCTGCAGCATCCTTAGCTGTTCCTGCAAGAGTCTGCAAAACACCGATCGAAGCTGAAGAGCTCTGAACGATCACAGTCAGCGCAGTGCCGACAACAAGACCGAGCACAGGAATGTCCTTTATTTTCAGGAGAAGATCAGCGAATTCCTGACTGGCGGCCAGGGGTTTCATCGAAGCGCTCATCGCGTTGAGACCTACAAACAAAACGCCAAAAGCGAAAATGATCTGACCGATATATCTCATCTTGGGGTTCTTGAGTATGAACATCATGATGAATCCAGCTGCTACGAAAAGCCAGGCATAATTATCTATCTTGATCGCTACGATCCAGGCGGTCATGGTTGTTCCGATGTTAGCGCCCATTATGACCCCGATGGATTGTTTCAGAGTCATAAGTCCGGCGCTCACAAAACCTACGACAATAACAGTTGTTGCACTGGAGCTCTGTATTATAGCTGTAACTACCGCTCCGACAAGGATACCAAGAAGAGGATTTCCTGTAAGCATTTGCAGTATAGACTTGAGTTTGTTACCGGCAACTTTCTGGAGGCCTTCTCCCATCTGTTGCATGCCATAGACGAACAATGCCAGTCCGCCGAAGAGGGTTATAAACATTTTCGCATCGATATCAGACATTGGTATCCTTTAGTAAATTTACGCAATGAAATTATTCTACTATACTTTTCAGAATAATGCTATAGCCGAACTGATCAACCGATGGGGCAACCAAAGGGGACGGGGGTTTAAAACCCCCGTCCCCTTCGGCCGGAAAATGTAGTATAATAGGCAAAAACCAGTGCGAAAGGACCGATTCGATTATGAGTGATATTTTCGAGAAGTGCTTCAAA
>JAQVYV010000128.1 GCA_028708525.1 Eubacteriales bacterium | reverse complement strand
AATTTACCTACCGTTTCTTCCATGCAAAAAGCTACATAAATACTCTTCCCGGAATGGCAAGTGTGTATGATCTTCGGCAAATCAACCGAAGTAATTTAGTTGTGATATTTATTCCGGGTCGTTTGGTGATATCCGCGCTTCGCTTTTTGTTATTTTAACACAATCGTAGGAAATTCCAAGAGCTAACCGTTATGTTTATTCAGAAAGTCCTTCACATAAACTCCCCAGAAACTTGTAGGCGTATAGTCATCCAGATTTTCAACCAGCGGCGGTCCGGCACGGTGATGAAAATCCCAGGCTGTAATATGATACCCGTGTTTCTCCACCCAGTTCAGAAATTTAGGCACCCAAATGTCACTTGTTTCTAATTGAGGCCACTCATGAGGAACAGGAGCTTCTCCGTAATGTCCGCACTCCCCGATCAGGATCGGAAACTTCTCTTTAGCAACCGTAACGTAATCATCCCATTTATCCAGAGTCTTACAGGGATAAACATGCGAATCCAGCATGTACCCGTTACCTCCGCAGTCATCCGGAGCATACCCATTTACGATACCATCCAGTTCATAGCTCCAGTCAAGCCCCGCAACAGTTAGAACATTTCTTGCTCCGACAGCACGTATAACGCGGATCATTTCCTGCATACCGGGAGCATAGAACTTATGTTCCATCAGTCCCGGCTTATCACTCTTATCGAACATTATCTGCTGTCCGATGTCCGTTTTCTGGTAGATAACAGTTATCTCTCCGCCGTTCAACCATGTGTCCCATGAGATCTGGTAGGGTTCGTTATGCGGATCAAAGAGCACATTAGGATGATTCCCGTATCGCATCGCTATATCCTTCCAGAAAACAAGGCTGTTCATGTCAGGAAGATTCCCGCTGATAAACTCTCCCCATGTATTAGCATTGCTGCGGTGAAGATCAAGGATGATATACTTGTTTCTTGAAGCGACAGCACCGACGATATCGTCAACTAGCCTCCGGTACCTGTGCCCGGATTCATCAACATCCCTTTGATCTTTCGCGAATCCAAACCATCTGTCCTGAGCTAACGGGAGGCGGATCGTATTAGCTTTCCAGTTATCCATCGCATACGTTGCGTTCCCCATGATGTTGCTATCATAGCTGCACCAAACGAGCGGTGCAACATTTACACCGACGATCCTGACCTCCTCACCTTTAGCATTAAGAAGGCGGTTACCTTCAACATGAAGTTCCTGCCATGCGTTTTGTTCTCTGTACGATCTGTATATCATAAGATTCACTTCTCCCCGTTATGCTTCAGCAAAAACTCTTTTACATACACTCCCCAGAAACTTGTGGGAGTGTAGTCATCCAGATTCTCGACCAGCTGTGGTCCGGCGGTATGATGGAAATCCCAGGCAGTAAGGTGATACCCATGTTCATCTATCCAGTTCAGTAGTCTCGGCACCCACTTATCACTTGTTTCAAGCTGAGGCCACTCATGCTTGACCGGAGCTTCACCGTAATGCCCGCACTCCCCGATGATGATAGGATACTTGTCTTTGGCCACGGTAACAAAATCATCCCATTTATCCAGAGGTTTAACAGGATAAACGTGCGAGTCAAGCATATATCCGTTTCCTCCGCAGTCATCCGGAGCAAAGCCATTTACTATCCCATCAAGCTCATAGCTCCAGTCAAGCCCCCCGACAGTCAGGACATTTTTTGCTCCGACTGCACGGATCACACGGATCATCTCCTGCATTCCGGGTGCCTGATATTTATGTTCGATCAGATCGGATCTGCCGGTCTTGTCGAACATTATCTGCTGACCTATGTCTGTCTTCTGAAAAAGCACGGTCACTTCGCCGCCATTGAGCCAGGTGTCCCACGATACCTGATATGGCTCATTGTGAGGATCGAAAATAACATTCGGGTGATTTCCGTAGCGCATCGCTACATCCTTCCAGAAAACAAGGCTGTTCATGTCGGTAAGATTTCCGGTAACGAATTCCCCCCATTTATTCAGGTTGCTTCTGTGAAGATCCAAAATTATATACTTATTACGTGATGCGACAGCTCCGATGATATCATCGACAAGTTGTCTGTATCTTCTTCCCGACTCATCAATGCTTTTCTGATCTTTCGCGAATCCGAACCATCTGTCCTGTGACAACGGCAGTCTGATGGTATTTGCTTTCCAGACATCACATGCATATGCGACATCCTTCATCAGAGTCACCGGGTAACTCATCCATTCAAGTCGGGCTGTATTGACCCCGATAAGTCTTATCTCATCGCCTTGGGCATTCAGCAGCTTGTTTCCTTCAACATGCAGCTCCTGCCATGCGTTCTGTTCACGGTAAAGTTTATACATATCCATTTCTCCTGACAAAATATAGCAGCTGTCGTTTCCGGGCAGCTGCTATATCTCTGTTTATCTAATTGCTTCGCTGTCTCCGGGCATAAGCTGACTGTCATTTTTCATTGCTTCGATCAGTTCATCGATCTGCGCAAAAGCGATCGCGACATAGGTATCAGCTCCCCCATAATAAATAGCTATCCTTCCGGTTGCCGCATCACATAGTGTAGCACACGGAAAGGCTACATTGGGCACAAATCCGACTGTTTCATATTCTACTTCCGGAGTCAGCAGATATTCACGTGTCCTGAACAAGACTTTAGAAGGATCATCTCTGTCAAGCAGCGCTGCTCCAAAGCTGTATATGTATCCGTTGCATGACTGCAGTACTCCATGATATATAAGAAGCCATCCTTCACTTGTCTCTATTGGTACAGGTCCTGCTCCGATCTTAAGTCTCTGCCACATGGTCATGTCATTGCTGCTCATTACTTTTCTGTGTTTCCCCCAATAAATCAGATCCGGGCTTTCACTCAGGAAAATATCCCCGAATGCAGTATGACCATTATCGCTTGGTCTTGTAAGTAAAACATAGTTTCCATTTACCTTTCTGGGAAACAGAACTCCGTTTCTGTTATATGGTGTAGTAGGGTTTTCCATCCGGACGAATGTTTCAAAATCCGTTGTTCTTCCCAGCCCGAGTGCCGGACCTCCTCCGAACCCGGTGCACCAGGTTACATAATATACTCCGTCTATCTCAGTCACACGCGGATCATATGCGTATGACGGCTGGTACGGATCTCCGTTCTCATCTATCCATTGTATAGGTTCATTGTCAACATCCCAATGTATTGCGTCCTTGCTGAATGCTCTGTGTATTGCCTGGAGGCCATCCTTGTGATCCGCTCTGAACACACCGGCATAGGCTCCTTTCCATGGAACCACGGCACTGTTATATATTCTCGCGCAATTCTTTGTATGGTTCCATCCCAATATGGGGTTACCGTCATATCGCCAGACCACTGATCCATCTCCCGGCTTTCTGTCCTGCCAGGGAATATTGGGCAGATCATTTCCGATGATTTCAACTCTGCTCATTTTTGCCTCCGCTTATTTAGTAATTGGTCAGTTTTGAATGAGGTACACCGGACCTTTTAGATACCGGTGTACCTTCACTCTATTATTTTATTGTTTTAAATAGTTCTTCTTCATTCCGAAAAGGGTAATTGATCCTGCAGCTATCGCAGCCAACAGCATGACTACAAGAGAGCCTGCTTCCGATGTTTCGGGACTGCTGCCGGGATCGGATGTCTCGGTCTCATCCGGTATCTCTATTCCGGGATCACCTGCAGCATTAGCTCTTACGATCGCGTAGGACTGGACATTTGATGTAAAGAACACGAATTGTCCGTTAACGATAGATGCATTCATCAGTTCGGTGTTTTCACCGTCAAGGACTGCAAGATATATTTCATCTCCCAGGAAATCAGCCGGAATGTCTAAAACTATTTTAACTGTCCTTCCGCCGAAATCTGCCGGATCTCCGTATTCATCGAGAATCTCGAAATTGAAGATCATGAGTCCTGTGTACCTGAGATCAAGTAATCCTGCCAAGCCTGCAAGATCATCCGATGCTGTTGATCTGGTGACATTGAATGTTCCTGCAAATGCGTAGTCGTCAAACTCGTCGACTTTAGCAACCTTAAGGATCACGCCGGTTTCCTCGTGAGGTATGCTGACATATGGATCGTAAGGTTCTTCTTCAACAGGAACTTCCTGTGTCGCACTGATAACTCCGAATGCTTCCAGTTCAAACAGTCTCAGAGCTCCATATACTTCATAGTCCGGTTGTGTGAATACAAATGAGATGTACCTTATTGTTTCCCTGACCACAGGGATCTTGAGTGCTGCCGGATCATTGAAATCGCGTCTGCCGACATACTTATTCTCTGCGTTGTACAGGTCATCATAATATCTGCTGACATATACATCCCATGCCTCAACTCCCTGGTAATCCGCTGACGGCCATACATAAGCAGCGATTTGCGAAATATCGTAGTTCTGCTCAAGGTCATAGGTGATGACGAATTTGGAGCCTACCCTATCTTTGGCACCCCATAGTTGAACTGTCTGGTTGCTCTTTATTCCATCCGTCAACATTATTGCATAATCACCGCTTCCTCCTCCGTTGATTATACTGAAGTAATCACTGGTAATAGCTACACCGGCTCCGGAAGGAGGCATTCCGAGAAGGATGTTAGTTGGGTCCTCATTTCCTTCCAGATCACCCTGATCTTCACTGAGCGTACCTATAGCTTCAAATTCTCTTGGACGCCATCCGCTCTGAGTTTCTGTAAGGTAGAGAGCTATGTATCTTACTTTTTTAGGTGTATCAAGTGTAAATGTTTTAAGAGGTTCAAGATCACCTGTTACTGAGTATATGAGATTATCAGCATTGAATAGCGTTGCCAGATCATCTGATGCATACACCCTGACCCCTGATATCGTGAGTGCACGCGCATCATCATCAAAGACATGGACATTTACTGTCTGCAAATCATAGTAGTGATT
>JAQVYV010000127.1 GCA_028708525.1 Eubacteriales bacterium | reverse complement strand
TCATAATTGGTGTTATACTCTTCTCCGAAGGGAATTGAGTATATGGAAAGATCTTTAACCAAAAACCCGAGAAGTCTCCCACTTCTAAACTACCTTACTACTATTGCTCACTTTTCGTGAGAGTGTAGGTGGGAGATGAATCGGGAGTTGATATTTCCCTCGGAAAGGGGTATAATGTATTCAGTGTTATAGCGCTGAATAGTTATATATTATATTGTATTAGACAATAACAGATATTCAGTATTCTTGTAGTATTTTCTATCTTTTTTAGTAAAAACCACAGACGACGGAGCTGCTGCTTATTGATAGCCGGACACAGCACCCGTGGAAGTTATTAAAAAATATATAGAGACCCAGGGAGAAAAGCTTTGAGTGAAGTAGTTGGGATAAAATCTAATAAAGCATTCAAATTCAGGATATACCCTAATGCTTCTCAGCAGACCTTGATAGCTAAGACTTTCGGGTGTGTGCGTTTTATATATAATCGGATGCTTTCTGACAGGATCGAGTACTACGAACTTACAGGTAAAAGGCTCAATAATACACCTGCTAAATACAAGAAAGAATTTGAGTGGTTAAAAGAAGTAGACAGCCTTGCTCTTGCCAATGCACAACTTAACCTCAATAAAGCTTACAGGAATCATTTCCGTGACAAGGCAATAGGATCCCCGAAATTCAAATCCAAGAAAAGCAATCATCAAAGCTATACTACAAACTATGTGAGTGGGAATATCAGGTTGATTGACGGGTATATAGTATTACCGAAACTTAAGGCAGTCAGAATAAAGCAGCACAGGGATATACCTGATGATCATAAGCTGAAATCTGTGACGATAAGCAGGACACCCACAGGTAAATATTATGCAAGTATATTGTATGAGTATGAAAGTCATATAGAGACAGTCGAACCGGAGAGATTCTTAGGACTGGATTATTCCATGACAGAACTGATCGTATCTTCTGATGGTATCAAAGCGGGATATCCGAGGTATTACCGACAGGCTCTTAAGAAACTGAAAAGAGAACAGAGGAAACTATCCGGATGTGACAAGGCAAGCAGGAACCGAAACAAGCAGCGGATCAAAATTGCCGGACTTCACGAGAAAGTAGCCAACCAGAGAAAAGACTTCCTGCATAAACTATCGAGGCAGATAACCAATGCTGCAGATGTCGTATGCATCGAAGACTTGAGTATGAAGGGGATGTCAAAGGCTCTTAACTTTGGTAAAAGTGTTTCGGATAATGGGTTCGGGCTATTTGTATCTATGCTGGAGTATAAATTGAATGAAAGGGGAAAACAGTTAGTCAAGATTGATAAGTGGTTTCCAAGCTCTAAGATGTGCAGCGAATGCGGGACAGTGAATGGATCATTATTGCTTTCGGAACGGATATATCACTGCGAAGTTTGCGGTAATACCTTTGACAGAGATCATAATGCAAGTATCAACATAAGAAACGAAGGCGCAAGAATGTTATTAGAAACCATGAATAGAACCGTGGGGCACCCGGAGATAGCTCGCTTATGCTGCAGCCATTAGGCTGCTCGAACGAGAAGCCCCCACTTCTTTAAGTGGTGGGAGTATGTCACTGCAGGACTTGATATCATGGAAAAGCGGTCCGAATAGAAAACCGCTTGTCCTGCAAGGCGTTCGGCAATGTGGTAAGACCTTTCTGATTAAAGACTTTGCCGAGCGGAATTACTCGGATGTCGCTTATTATAGTTTAGATAAAGATGCCAACATCAAAGGATTCTTCGAACAGGATCTGGATCCCAAGAGAATAATAAAGGACCTGGGGCTTGCCCGCGGCAAAACCATAAAGCCAAATGAAACACTCATTATCTTTGATGAAATCCAGGAATGCTCCAAGGCGGTGACTTCGTTAAAATATTTCGCTGAAGACGCTCCCGAGTATCATGTCATTTCAGCCGGATCCTTGCTTGGTGTTGCTATGAAGAAAGGGACATCTTTCCCGGTGAGAAAAGTCGAATTCCTTACACTTTATCCTATGAGCTTTTTCGAATTTATGTATGCTCAGAATAAGATCCTTGCTGAGGAATTAAAGAACAGTTCGCTCTCGGACGATATATGGAAGACTTTCAGAAACGAGCTTTTGGAAAATATACTGACTTTCTGGCTGTTGGAGGGATGCCGGAAGTGGTGCAGATTTGGATCGAAACGACAAGTATTGAAGAAGTGGAGAAGAAGCAAGATGAGATCTTGATCGGTTATCAGAAAGATTTTGTGAAATATGCTGACACAAAGGATTATCCCCGTATTTCATCCGTTTGGCAGTCTATTCCGAGTCAGCTCGGAAAGGAAAATCGCAAATTCATTTTTAGTCAGGCGAAAAGAGGATGGAGAGCAAAGGATCTGGAGGCCGCTCTTATCTGGCTGATAAACGCCGATCTTGTATATAAAGTTGAGTGTATAGGAAAACCCAATTATCCGGTTTCCTCATATGCCGACCACATTTTTTTCAAGCTACATATGTCTGATATAGGGTTATTAAGACGCCATGCAGATCTTCCATCATCTGTTGTCTTTAGCGATGACCTTGCATATGAAGAGTTCAAAGGTGCAATGGCGGAGAATTATATAGCTTGCTAGTTGAAAGCGATATATGGTAAATTAAAGATAAGGATCTGTATTACTGGACAGCGGAGGGCTCTGCGAGAGCAGAGGTAGATTTCATCGTTCAGGACGATGCTCAATACTGTAAATATTATGATCCTGAAAAATCTGTCTTAACTTCACTTGATGATATGACTGACCGGATCATACCGTTATATGCTTTCTGGAAATTTAAGGAGTGGATAAAATCGGATCATGACTGATAAAAGCAAACTATACAACAATATTGACGAGCCTCAGGAGAGGGTCGTGCTGGTAGGTGTCGCTTCAGGTGCAGAAGAGGAGACAGAGCGTTCCGTTGAGGAACTTGCTTTGCTTGCCAAGACTGCGGGAGCCAAAGTCGTCGGGAAAGCTATACAGAATAAAGATTCGATCGATCCTGTGTCCTATGTCGGGAAAGGGAAGATCTCGGAGATAGCTGCAGCATGCGATGAGTTGGAAGCAGATACGATTATTTGCGACGACGAACTGACGGATCTCAGATAAGGCATATAAGCGAAATGACCGGAAGGAAAGTCATCGACAGAACACTTCTTATACTGGATATTTTCGCTCAGAGAGCTGTGAGTGCCGAGGGGAAGATGCAGGTCGAACTGGCTCAGCTGAAATACAGGTATTCAAGGCTATCCGGAATGGGGAGGTCTTTGTCGCGTCTGGGTGGAGGTATCGGGACCAGAGGACCCGGTGAGACGAAACTGGAGACTGACCGCCGACATATAAACAGACGGATCGGGTATATCAAGAACGCGCTTAAGCAGACCGGAGTCAGAAGGGACAGGATAAGAGGTGCGAGGCGTGAGAGCGATGCGGTCACCATAGCGGTTGTAGGGTATACGAATGCCGGGAAATCGACATTGATCAATGTTCTGTGTGAATCGAATCTCTACGCTGAGAACAAGCTTTTTGCCACACTAGACGCAACAGCGAGAAGGCTGCCTTTCAGTGAAGGTGTGGACGTTGTTCTGATGGATACTGTAGGATTTATAAGGAAATTGCCGCATCAGCTGATTGAGGCTTTCAACTCGACTTTGGAAGAGATCGCAGATGCGGATATGATCATGCATGTTGTAGATACTTCCGATCCGGACATGACACGGCATATGGAGATCGCTGAGGAACTGCTCGGACGGCTGAAAGCGACAAGCAAACCGAGGATCACAGTCTTTAATAAAATAGACGTTAAAGGATTTGAGGATGTGCCCTACGATCCCGCTTTCAACACTAAGGACGGGACAGTGATCCCTGTTTCGGCGCATACAGGTGAAGGCGTCGGATATCTCCTGGAGGAGCTTAAACAGATCGCCAAAGCCGGAAATGTTTCAGTGAGGCTATATATTCCTTATTCGGACGCGGGTGCACTGGATCATTGCAGGAAATACGGGACTGTGGCGAACGTATCATATGAGGATGATTGTATAACAGCCGATGTGCTTATACCGAGGAGCAGATTGCCTAAAGTGTCAGCGTATATGATAAAATGAAACAAAGGGTTCGCATGTGATGCAGACCGGACGGAGGTTACTTGACCATGTACGATGAATTAAGAGGCAAGATGGCGTTCATATGTGATATGGACGGTGTTATATATCACGGCAACAAATTGCTTGACGGTGTGGCTCAGTTTCTGGGCTGGATCACGAAAGAGAAGAAAGAATTCATTTTCCTGACCAACAGTTCGGAGCGGTCGCCTGCTGAGTTATGTCAGAAGCTGAAGAGGATGGGACTGGATGTTCCGAAGGAGAGGTTTTATACAAGTGCCCTCGCTACCGCGAATTTCCTTCAAAGCCAGACCCCGGGCGGGAGCGCTTACGTGATAGGTGAGGCCGGTCTTACAAATGCTCTGTATGATGCCGGATTCGACATGAATGATGTCAACCCGGATTATGTCGTTGTGGGTGAAACGCGGACATATTCGATTGAAAAGATCGAAAAGGCTGTTCAACTTGTTTTTAAAGGGGCGAAACTCATCGGCACTAACCCGGATCTTACCGGTCCGTCCGAGAAGGGGATCGTGCCGGCTACACGGGCGCTGATCTCGCCTATCGAGCTGACAACGGGAAGGCAGGCGTATTTTGTCGGAAAACCTAATCCTCTTATGATGAGAACGGCAAGGGGTAAACTGGGTTATCACAGCGATGAGACTGTTATCATCGGTGACAGGATGGATACGGATATCATTGCGGGTATAGAGTCAGGTATGGATACCGTGCTTGTTCTCAGCGGTGTAACGAGCGTTGAAGTTATGAAGGAGTTTCCTTACCGTCCTAAAT
>JAQVYV010000017.1 GCA_028708525.1 Eubacteriales bacterium | reverse complement strand
GGGTCGGATATGTGCGATTCTCTCGGATACAGTAATTTCCATTACTGCATCAATGCTATGAATTGTCCTTATGACTGTGAGTACTGCTATCTCAGAGGTGCCTACCCATCAGCGAATATAGTTGTTTTTGTTAATCAGGATGAAATATTCAATGCGACAGATAAATTACTTGAAAAAGGACCGGTCTATATGTGCAATTCATATGAGACTGACCTTCCGGCACTTGAAGAATTTACCGGTTTTACGGAGCAATGGATAGGATATGCTTCGTCACGAAAAGATCTGACTTTAGAGATCCGTACTAAAAGCACTTGTCTCTCATATATCATTGACAGAAATCCTTCAGGGAACATAATACTGGCCTGGAGCGTATCACCTGAAGAAACAGCACGCAGACACGAAAAGTACGCTCCCCCGCCGAAGGCAAGACTTAAGGCTATGAAGACTGCGATGGATGCCGGATGGAAAGTCAGGCTTTGCATCGACCCTATGATATGGTCTGAAAACTGGGAAGCAGAGTATGAAAGTCTTGCATATCTTATCCGTAATGAGATAATGGTCCCTGATCTGAATGATATAAGCATAGGAGTGTTCCGGGTACCGTCAGATTCTTTGAGGATAATGAGAAAAACCGAACCCGGTTCTGTAATAGCAGCATATCCATATATGAGCACAGGAAGAAAGGGTATCTGTACATATCCGCGTGAAACAGAACAAGAGATGATCAGATTTATGTGGGAGAAGCTCGGTCAATGATACGAAGTGAAGACAGGTTCATAAGAAGCAGGATGGTTTTAGGAGAAGAAAATATGGCTAAGCTCGCCATTTCGTCAGTTGCTGTGTTCGGGCTGGGCGGTGTTGGCGGTCCGGCTGCGGAAGCATTGGCAAGGTCAGGTGTGGGTAAGCTTTATCTGATAGATGGCGATACTGTCGCGCTCAGCAATATCAACAGGCAAATAATTGCGTTTGAAAGTACAGTAGGAAGATATAAAACACAAGTAATGATGGAGCGTATAAAGGATATCGATCCTGCCATCGAAGTGGTGACTTTCGAAAGATTTCTTAGGGCCGGCGAGGAGGATGTGTTCCCGTTTGATTCGTTTGATTATGTGATCGATGCGATAGATACGGTCAGTGCTAAGGTCTGGCTTGCCGAGAAGACTTTTTCCATGAATATACCGATTATCAGCAGTATGGGGATGGGTAACAGGATAGATCCCACGGCTATTCGTTTGACAGATGTTTTCTTGACTTCAGGATGTCCTTTGGCCAGAACAATGCGAAGAGAACTTAAATTGCGAGGTGTATCAGAACTCAAAGTCGTTTTTTCCGATGAAATACCGGCCAAAGTCGCGCAGGGAGAACGTGTCCCGGGAAGTGTTTCTTTTGTACCGCCGGTCGCAGGGTATATTCTTGCAGGAGAAGCAGTCAGATGTCTGATCGGTCAAGGAAAGAGAAAAAAGTAAAATGGTTTATGCATATTCATTGCTTTGTGATATCATATTTCTAGAAAATCGCTGAATGATGTTTGAACGAGGTTTCAAGTATGGGTAAAATTCTTGTTACGGGCGGAGCAGGTTATATCGGCAGCCATACCTGTGTAGAGTTATTGAATGAGGGCCATGAGATCGTCGTGGCTGACAATCTTTCCAACAGCAAGGAAGAAGCTTTGGATCGGGTCAGGGTCATCACGGGGAAAACTTTTACTTTTTATAAGCTGGATGTTTGTGACAGAGAAGGATTAGAAGAGGTTTTTGCCGAAAACGATATAACTGCGGTGATCCATTTTGCAGGCTTGAAAGCTGTTGGTGAATCGGTTGAGATACCTCTTGAGTATTACAGAAATAATATTGTAAGCACACTTACTTTATGTGAAGTAATGAGAGAGCACGGTGTAAGAAAACTTGTTTTCAGTTCATCCGCAACTGTTTACGGAGTGCCTGAGATCGTTCCCATATCTGAGGACGCTCCGCTTGGCGCAACAAATCCGTACGGCAGGACCAAACTTATGATAGAACAGATACTTGCCGATCTTTCTGCTTCGGATCCCGAATGGTCTGTTGTGCTTTTGCGTTATTTCAATCCTGCCGGCGCACATGAGTCCGGCCTTATCGGGGAGGATCCCAACGGGATACCTAATAATCTTATGCCATATGTTTCTCAGGTAGCTGTCGGGAAGCTCGCAAGGCTCAATGTATATGGGAATGACTATCCGACGAGAGATGGTACAGGTATAAGAGATTATATACATGTGATGGATCTGGCATCGGGTCATTGCAGTGCGCTTAAGTATTGTGAAGATAATCATGGTTCGGTCGCGGTCAATTTGGGCACCGGTAAAGGGTATACTGTTTTAGAACTCAGAGATGCTTTTGAAAGAGCGTGCGGGCGTGAGATACCGTTTGTCTTTGCTCCCAGACGTTCGGGTGATGTAGCCCGGTGTTATGCAGACCCTGCCAAAGCGAAAATGCTTTTCGGATGGGAAGCTTCTCTTGATCTTGACAGGATGTGCGTTGATTCCTGGCGGTGGCAGTTGAACAATCCTAATGGATATTCAAAGGAAGGTAAGTCTTAATAAAATGTCAAATACGAATAAACGTCAGAGAGCATCGGATCCTGCTTTTTCGGCAGGCGATGATCTGTGTATCCGCAGAAGCAGAAAGGGCAATATGATCGCTTCCGGGTTGCCTAACAGGTCTCAGCGTAGTTTTGTGTCACCTTCAGGAAACTTGCGTAAATACAGAAGAGGAAGAAGAGGCAGAAGGATATTTGTGATAACAGGCGTCAGTCTGATTTCTTTGTTATTGATCGCGGTGACAGGTGGTTCGATCTTTGTAAGCTTCCTTTTCTCGGGATTCAGACCTGACAGCGGTGATGATGTTACTCCTTATCCTACGGAAGCTCTTACCCATCAGCCACCTTCCCGTGATGATGTGATCAATATCCTGCTTATAGGAACTGATTCCAGAGACCCGGATAATGATCGAGGACGTTCTGACTCTCTGATAATACTGACTATAGACAAGAGACACAAAGTTATTAAAATGGCTTCTATAATGAGAGACAGCTATGCTTATATACCCGGCGGAACGAGATCTCCGGACAAGATTAATGCGGCATATGCATACGGCGGTCCGGACCTTGCCGTAAGGACGGTCAACAGTACTTTCAGATTGAATATACAGTACTATATAACTGTCAATATGGAAAATATGGCCGGAATAGTTGATCTTGCAGGAGGGATCTATATTAATGTCTCTTCAGGTGAAATGCGGGATATGAACGAAAGACTAAAGGGTTCAGATAAACTCAAGTCTTCCGGCGAACAGCAACTCAACGGGATACAGGCTGTTCAATATGCGCGTGTCAGAAAAGTCGGCAGTGATACCGAAAGGACCCGAAGGCAGAGGGATGTTCTGACTCTGCTTTATAAGAAATTTGTGAAAGCGAATGTTGTATCCAAGACTCAAATGATGCAGAAGGGGCTTGCGCTCATCAATACTAATATGACAGCAAAGCAATTAACATCTTTTGGGCTGGATCTCCTTCCGACGATGGCAGGGGAAATCAGACAGATGAGACTTCCGCCTGAAGGGTATTACAGGGTCAGTACCTCCAACGGATGGTACATGGTCGTTGATTATAATCGCCTGATTCCTGTTCTTTATGATTTTATTTACGAAGAACAATATCCTTTCGATCCTGTTCCGACAATACAATATGTTCAGGGTAAGCCATATGTTCCTGATGATGAGCCAACTCCTGAACCTACTGAGGAACCTACTGAGGAACCTTCTGAGACCGTTACTCCCGATCCGTTCCTCAGTCCGACAATTACACCGGATCCTTTACTTACAGGAGAACCTGTTACCGGAGAACCGGATATAACTGTTTCGCCCGATGTTTCTATAACGCCTGATCCTTTAGTCACTACTGACCCTTCTTTTACTCCGGAGCCCACTGATGTTCCTACAGTATTACCTTCAGCGATTCCAACCGTGACAGTTCCATGATATAATCAGACGTGTGAGGTGACAAATGAATATAACGGATATTGTTTTTGTATTATTTGTGGGATTACTGATCGTAATCGGTGTTGTTAAAGGCTTTGTCAGAACAGTGATAGATCTTATTTCCGGATTTGTTGCTTTTGTGGCTGCTCTTATATTGTCAAGGCCTATAGCTCATCTCCTGGCGGATATGACTTATTTTGATCCCGCAAAGCAGAGGATATCTGATTTTTTCAACGACAGAGCTTCCGGTGCTGCTGATACTGTTACGAAAGCCGTAAATGGTCTTTCGGTCCCTGAATTCATAAGCGAGTATATTCTGAAAGATATTCCTGACTCTTCAACCCTTCTTTCTGACGGTGTCCAATATGTTTCATCTGCTTTTTTCACTCTGATGCTCACTGCTATAGTCTTTGTCGTTATACTTATAATAATAAGAATGCTGTTCTTTTTCCTTGCTAAATCTTTTGAGTCATTGTTTAAAAAGGTCAAGGTGCTCAGAACTACAGATAAATTGCTTGGTGCTTTGCTTGGTGCTTTGAATGCTCTCTTTATCACATTGATCATTCTTTCTGTAGTTGCAATGGCAGCTTCGAAATTCCCTAAATTCATTGACTCGATTTCTGATTCGCTAATTGTTAGCAGGTTGTATAATGATAATCTTCTGTTAAGATTGCTTTCCAGATAAGTGTAGGGAATAATGTCTTATGCCGGAATATAATATTCGTTTTCATTAACATTTTATTCATGTTTTGCCCATATTATGTCCTTGACACCTTAATGTAAAACTTATATATTTAAATTTGTTAGCACTCTTTAGAGTTGAGTGCTAAATCAAATGATTTTATATAATTTTCATAGAAGGAGGCATTCATTATGACAATCAAACCATTGGGTGACAGGGTCGTTATCAAGATGACCGAGGTCGAAGAAACAACGAAAAGCGGTATAGTTCTTCCGGGGGCTGCCAAGGAGAAGCCACAGGTTGCAGAAGTAGTTTCGGTTGGTCCGGGGGGCAACATCGACGGCAAGGAAGTCGTTATGTATGTCAAGTCGGGAGATAAAGTCCTGCTGAATAAGTATGCAGGTACAGAAGTGAAGATCGATGGTCAGGAATATACTATTCTCAGACAGAATGACATCCTGGCTATAGTTGAATAATTTGCGAAAACATTATTTTAAATTTAAATGGAGGTATTGATTTATGGCTAAGACATTACTATATGGTGAAGATGCTCGCAGAGCTCTGGAACGTGGCGTCAACCACCTTGCTGATACAGTTAAGATCACACTCGGACCAAAGGGCAGAAATGTTGTACTTGATAAGAAATTCGGATCACCTCTTATCACCAATGATGGTGTGACGATCGCTAAAGAGATCGAACTGGAAGACAGATATGAGAACATGGGAGCACAGCTTGTTAAAGAGGTTGCCACCAAGACGAATGATGTTGCAGGTGACGGAACAACTACAGCTACTCTTCTTGCTCAGGCTATTATTAGAGAAGGTCTGAAGAATATTGCCGCAGGTGCTAATCCGATGATCCTGCGCAAAGGCATCACTATGGCTGTAGATACAGCGGTCGAAGGTATCAAGCAGAACTCAAAACCTATCAATGGCAAGCAGGATATCGCTAGGGTAGCTACGATATCAGCTGATGATGTTACTGTGGGTGAGCTTATCGCTGACGCTATGGAGAAAGTAACAAATGAAGGTGTAATAACTGTTGAAGAATCTAAAACAATGGGTACCGAGTTGGAAGTTGTTGAAGGAATGCAGTTTGATCGCGGATATGTTTCTGCTTACATGGTGACAGATACAGATAAAATGGAAGCCGTTCTTGATGATCCTTACATTCTCATAACAGATAAGAAAATCAGTAATATCCAGGATATACTTCCTATTCTTGAGAAGATAGTTCAGGCAGGAAAGAAACTGGTAATTATTGCAGAAGACGTAGAGGGAGAAGCACTTGCGACGTTAGTCGTAAATAAGTTGCGTGGTACCTTTACATGTGTCGCAGTTAAGGCACCCGGTTTTGGTGATCGTCGTAAAGCCATGCTTCAGGACATTGCTGTTCTTACCGGCGGACAGGTCATAACTGATGAATTGGGTCTTGACCTGAAAGAAACAACAATAGATCAGCTTGGACGTGCGCATCAGATCAAAGTCCAGAAGGAGAATACGATCATAGTTGATGGTGCCGGAGAAGAGAAGGATATTAAGGCAAGGATCGCTTCTATCAAAGCACAGATAGAGGAAACTACTTCTGAATTTGATAAAGAAAAGCTGATGGAAAGACTTGCTAAGCTTTCCGGCGGAGTTGCAGTTATAAGAGTAGGTGCAGCAACAGAAACTGAAATGAAGGAAAAGAAGCACCGTATTGAGGACGCTCTTGCAGCTACAAGAGCAGCTGTAGAAGAAGGAATAGTTGCGGGTGGCGGAACAGCTTATATAAATGTTTTGTCCAATGTATCCAAACTTCTTGATGAAACTTCAGGTGATACGAAAACCGGTGTCAGAATAGTTCTTAAGGCTCTCGAAGAACCGGTTCGTCAGATTGCTTCAAATGCCGGACTTGACGGAAGTGTTATCTGTGAGAAGGTCAAGACAAGTCCTACAGGGGTTGGCTTTGATGCTATGAATGAAGAATATGTTGATATGATCGATGTTGGTATTGTTGATCCTACGAAAGTTACAAGATCAGCTCTGCAGAATGCTGCCTCAGCATCATCAATGCTTCTGACTACGGAAGCGGTCGTAGCAGATATACCTGAGAAAGAGCCGCCGATGCCGGCAGGTAATCCTGGAATGGGCGGAATGTATTAATATTATATCAAGATTTCCGAAATTTGGGGCGGGGGCAAATTGCCCCCGTCCCTATTTCTGTGTTAAAATGATATCTTAATAATAACGGTGGAGGGTAAACCGGATGGATAATACTTTCATGGAGAAAATCGTAAGAAAGAAGAAGGACTCTAAGGACTACCTTATGATTTCAGGTCTGATACTCCTCTATATTGTTCTTATACTTCTGATTTTACAGTTTATACCTCAGATATTGATACTGATAATATTTGCAGGAGGTTGGGGACTTTGGTGGATGATAGGCAGTACGAACAAGGAATATGAGTATTCTGTTACAGATCATTTTATTGACATCGACTGTATAATCGCGCAGAGGAAAAGAGTCAGAGTGTTTGCGGGAAACGCTAAGGAATTTGAGATGTGTGCCAGAGTAAATTCTGATCTTTTCAGAGATTTTTCGAAAGGCAACAGAAAAGTTCTGGATCTTGCTCCGGCTGATGATCCGGCCAGGAATTACTTTATTGTTACCAAGAATAATGCCAAGAAAGCTAAGACCAAGGGTGAGACAGTAATGGTGATATTTGAGCCTGACGAAAGAATGATACCGAGTCTGAAGAAATTCAATCCTTCTAAAATAAAGATCGAAGGCAATTTCTGATTTTATAATACAATATATGAGGTGCATTTATGGGCTTTAAGGGGACAAGTGAAAGGATCCTTCTTGGATTTGACTATGGTGCTTCAAGCGGAAGAGCGATGGTTGCAGTTTGGAAAGACGGTAAACTGATCCTTGATGAGGTGCATCGTTTCGCGAATGAACCGGTAATGACTGAAAAGTGTTTTTACTGGGATACATTAAGACTTTATCATGAACTTAAGGAAGGCATCAGAAAGGCTGTAAGGAAGTATGGCAGGATCGACAGTATCGGAATAGATACGTGGGGTGTAGATTATGCTCTTATTTCAAAGCAGGGAACTTTGCTGACGAATCCGATACATTACCGTGATGCCAGGACAGACAGATCCATACCTGAAGTCCGTAAAATTATTCCGTTTGTTGAAATGTATAAGCGTACGGGACTTGCACATCAGACATTTAATACTGTCTATCAGTTATATGCCGAGAAAATGGACAGACCTGAGCTTTATGCCTGTGCTGATAAGATACTTTATACGCCGGATTTTTTCGCTTATCTTCTTACAGGCAGAATGTTCAATGAATACACAATGGCGACGACCGGGGGTCTGATAAATGCCGATACTGCCGAATACGATGAGCAGATCATCGGATCGCTTGGTCTGGATAAGGATAAGTTTCCTGATATTATCAAACCCGGTAATGTGATCGGTGATCTTACGCCTTTTGTTTGCACTGAACTTGGCATCGAATCTGTTCCGGTTATAGCTGTTTGTACACATGACACAGCTTCAGCAGCTGCAGCCATCCCCATCGACAGAAACGTCTCAAGCGCGTATCTTATTAGTGGCACCTGGTCACTTCTTGGGATCGAATCAGACAAAGCTATTTGTTCTGATGAGGCTCGGGAGGAAGGATTTACCAATGAAGGAGGAGCATTCGGGAAATTTGTTTTTCTGAAAAACATAAATGGTCTGTGGCTTATGCAAAGTCTCCGAAGAGAATGGGGAAACAGATTTGAGAAACTTTCATATGACGAGATCGAATCTGCAGCAAGGACAAGTATGGCAGAAGGAAAGCGTTTTATTGTCAATCCGAATGAACCCGGATTCACTAATCCTGTGAGTATGATCGATGAGATCCGCAACGCTTGTTCGGCAGAAGGTCAGGGATGTCCCGATGGTGTCGGAGAGATCGCTCTTGCCATTTATAATGGCCTTGTCAGAGAATATGTGAATTCGGTTAAGGGACTTGAAAAGGTAACCGGACAGAAGATTGGACAGCTCAATATGGTTGGCGGAGGAATACAAGATAAGTTCCTGTCAGAACTTACTTGTGAAGCGCTTGGGATACCTGTTCTGGCCGGTCCTGTCGAGGCATCTGTTATCGGGAATTTCCTTTTGCAGTTAAAAGGCCTCGGGGACATAGATTCTATTGACGAAGGCAGAGATATAGTTAGAAATAGTTTTGATATAGGATATTTCACTAACTGATATAACGTGACGGGAGAGGGCGGAGACATGAGCAGAAGCAGGTTTACTAAAGCTGAACGCAGCTGGATAACATATGACTGGGCAAACTCTGTGCATTCCACTATTATTGTTGCAGCAGTATTCCCTATATTTTTCGCCGGTGTTGTTAAGGATGCATCGAATGCAGTTCATACAGGTGATGTTTATTGGGGGTGGGCGACTTCTGCGGCAACTCTTGCGATGGCATTGTTAGCTCCTGTTTTGGGCGCTATAGGTGACAATAAGGGAATGAAGAAGAAGTTGTTTGCTTCTTTCCTTGTGCTTGGACTGGCTTTTACGCTGATAATGGGGATCACCGGAGACTGGAGATGGATGCTTGTCGGATATGCTTTGTCATATCTGGGGTTTTCCGGAGCCAATCTTTTCTATGATTCTTTTATAACTGATGTTACGACTCCGGACAGGATGGATAAAGTGTCCGCCTGGGGTTTTAGCATGGGATACATCGGAGGCAGTACGATACCGTTTATCGCTTCTATCGTGATGGTGATGATGGCGGATACGTTTTTCGGTTGGGCAGAGTCACCGGCAACTATGGCTGTTCAAATATCTGTCTATTTAACTGTTGTTTGGTGGGCTGTTTTCAGTATACCTATTCTAAAGAATGTTGATCAGAAATATTATGTTAAGTCCCCTCCCGGTGAACTTGTCAGAACAACTTTCAGAAATATAGGTAAGACGTTCAGACATATCCTTGCTGATAAAGCGATGTTGTTTTTCATGCTTGCTTATTTTTTCTATATCGATGGTGTCAATTCTGTGATCCACATGGCTACCTCTTATGGGTCAACTCTCGGACTTGATGCTACAGGCATGATAATTGCACTACTTATAACACAGCTGGTAGCTGTGCCTTTTGCTATCTGGTTCAGTAAAATAGCAGGGAAAATAGGATCTATAAATATGATTTCTATTGCGATAGCGGTTTATTTTGTGATCTGTGTTCTCGGATTCGTTATGGGATTTGGAGTCGAAGAAGGATTTCTAAGTATGGACCAGGCTTTGATCATGTTTTTCGCGTTGGCTGTTCTTGTCGGTACTTGTCAGGGTGGTATACAAGCTCTTTCAAGGTCGTTTTTCGGTAAACTCATACCTCCTGACAGATCCAATGAGTTTTTCGGATTTTACGATATTTTCGGAAAGTTCGCTGCTTTTATGGGGCCGGCACTCTATGCGATGATAGCAAGTACCACAGGGAGATCATCTCTGGGGATACTTAGTATAATAGTGCTTTTTGCAGCCGGCGGAGGATTTATACTGGGAGGAAGGGATACCTTGCGGATAGCCGAGAAGCGTGCTGTAGAGAGTTCGGAGAAAGCCAGAAATGAAAATGAGTCAAAGGGAAATAAGATATAGGTGAATAGATTTGATGACCTGGAGCTGATCAGGAATTATTCGAGACAATATAACTTTTATGTTAAGAGCACAGATACCGGTCCGGATGACAGGATCACTCCGCATGCTCTGACGGCCTGTATACAGGAAGCAGCCTCTCTTGATGCTTTGTCATTGGGATTCGGAGCAGATGATCTTGATAAGAACGACATAGTTTGGATCCTGATCAGAAATTCTGTGCGTCTGTTTCATAAAGCCGGTTGGAGAGATGAGATCGTAGTGGATACCTGGACAAACGGAGTTTCAGGTGTTTTCGCGCTCAGGGACTTTGCAGTTACGACTTCTGCAGGAGTTCCTGTGGCTAAAGCAACAACATCCTGGATACTGGCGGACAGGATAACAAAACGTCCGCTCAGAACCGATGTTCTTGAGAGTGAGCGAATGAAGACAATTCAATACAGTTGTCTTGGATTTGAAGCTCCGAGGATAAAACTTCTTCCCCGTACTCTGCAAGATAAGCCTGTTCTTTCTTTGCGGGTAGGAGCAAGTGATATCGACAGGAACGATCATGTCAATAATACCAGGTATATTGCATGGTGTCAGGATGTTATAGACGTGCTCGGAAAAGATCCGTCTGAGATCAGGGGGTTCGATATAAATTATATTTCTGAGGTCATTAAGGGCGAGGAAGTAATGTTGTACGGTGTGAGAGCTGATAAATATCTCAGAGAACCTATTGCCGAAAATGACGCTTATCTCGTGATAGGGAAACATGCATCACAGGACAGAATATCTTTTAGTGCACTGATTTATATATGATTTGGCACAAATCCCCAATGTTTGTTATAATGAGAAGGATATGAACGATATATTATTCAAAGGTGCTAATATCAGATCAAAGGTGGCAAGGCTTGTAATTCTTTTTACTTTTATAGCCGTGATATGTGCACCGCTTTTTTCTGTATCAACGCCTTTTCCTTATGTGACCGAAAAGCCGGATGAAAGTTCGGATGAAAGTTCGGATGAAAGTTCTGTAAATAAGTTGAATGAAGATATCGGATCTGACGTCAATGCATCTTATCTTTCTGATCCCGCTCAATCTCTGCAGGAGTCATATTTTGACCCTGATGATTTCGGAATAACGAAATACTCCAGAGATGAATATGCTTTGATCAACAGAGGAACCGATATCGATTCGGAAGATCTTCTATTCGGACAAGTCGACGAATCAGATTTTATTGAGAATTACGAGATACCTCCCGATATGACTTTCAGAGATGATGAGACTACTGTTTATGTCCACCTGGGAACTCTGAATATGAGATCACTCCCGACTTCTAAATCTGAGATCATACATACGTTCAGACTTGGAGACAGCTTTCTCAGAACCGGGATAGGAGCCAAGTGGAGTAAAATCATTGATCCGGAAGGAAGAACCGGGTACGTGTTCAATGAATATATCCGCACAGCTAAACCTACTCCAACTCCGACTCCTAAACCTAAATATACTTCACCTGCCAAAGCCAATACACTCGGTGAAGCGATAGCGATGGAAGCTCAGAGGTATCTTGGTGTTAAATATGTATGGGCTAAAGCAGATCCGAAGATCGGCTTTGATTGTTCGGGGCTCACATGGTATGTTTTTAATAGATATGGTATAGATACTCCTCGCGGGACAGCTACTTATAAGAACGCCGGAACGGTAGTGCCTTATTCGCAGATCGCTCCAGGTGATGTCATATCGTGGGATGTCTGGAAAGACGGCAGCTCTATAGATCATGTCGGAATATATATCGGAAATGGTAAAATGGTCCATGCTTCTTCGAACAGAAGAAACAGGGCAGTGGTCGTTGCTAATGTTAAGGAATATACTAACTCTGCCAGAATAGTGCAGATCCACAGGTTCTATAAGAATTAATTTTCAAACTGAAAATAAAAGTTATAATAAATCGAACAATTGTGAAATGCTGTTGTTAGATGTTTTTATATGGGATATAATACAAAAGTTAGACGAAAAGCCTTTGCTTTTTGCCGAATGAACTAAATGGATTCAGGAGGAAATCAATGATTGAAATTACTGATCTGACCAAATACTACGGCCCCAATCTTGCTGTCGACAACATAACTTTTACAGTGGAGAAGGGCGAGATACTTGGGTTTCTTGGTCCGAACGGCGCAGGTAAATCCACTACGATGAATATCCTTACAGGCTATCTGTCAGCTACATCAGGTTCTGTTAAGATAAATGGCCACGATATTCTTGAAGAACCTCAGCTTGCTAAGAGATCCATCGGTTATCTGCCTGAAAATCCACCTCTTTATCTGGATATGACTGCTATGGAATTTCTACAGTTCGTTGCTGATCTGAAAGGTGTCAAGAGAGCGGACAGAGCGCGACATCTTGCTGAGATAATGAAAATGGTGAAGATCACCGATGTTGCTAACAGGCTTATCAAGAACCTGTCTAAAGGGTACAAGCAGAGGGTCGGTATAGCACAAGCGATGGTAGGGAATCCGGAAGTCCTTGTTCTGGATGAACCCACTGTCGGTCTTGATCCGAAGCAGATCATAGAGATCAGAACGCTTATAAAGGAACTCGGGAAACAACATACGGTCATACTAAGTTCACATATACTGCCTGAAGTCAGCGCAGTGTGTGACAGAGTGGTCATTATAAGCAGAGGGAAGATCGTGGCTGTAAATACGACTGAAAATCTTTCTAAGCAGTATTCAAAGTCCGGTAAGTTCAGGCTGACTGTTGAAGGACCTACGAAAGAAATCGTCCAGAGCCTCCGTATGATACCGGGAGTTAAAAGTGCTTCTGTTGTTGGTGAAAGACAATCGGGTTCTTCAACGATAGATGTAGAGAATGATACGCAGGAGGATATCCGTAAACAGGTTTTCTTTGAAATGGCGAGACATTCGTGGCCGATACTGGAAATGAGATCTATGGATGCTACTCTGGAGGATATATTCCTTAAGGCAACTGCAGGTGTAGCGATTTCTTCTGAAGAGGAGGTTGAACAATGAAAAGAGTCGGAGCAATATTCAGACGGGATCTGATCGCATATTTCAAGTCACCTGTGGGGTATATAATACTTGCGGTTTTCGCGATAATATTCGGGATCCTTTTTTCGTCGGAAATTTTATTCGGAGGACAATCCGATATTGGAGCGAATCTGCTGTTCATGCAGTTTATGCTTATAATAATCGTTCCGATCATAACGATGCGTGGGTTTACTGAGGACAGGAAGAGCGGAACAGATGTGCTTCTGCTGACATCTCCTGCTTCAATATTTGAAGTAGTTATAGGTAAATTCCTTGCATCCTTTACACTGCTGCTTATAATGACTTCTTCTACACTTATCCATCTGTTTATGACACTTGGATTCGGCGGTGTTGTCGACGCGAAGACTTTGGGAGCATATATAGGATTTATATTTATCGGAGCGGCATATCTTTCAATAGGTCTTTTTGCTTCATCCCTCACTGAGAATCAGCTGATTTCATTTATTACGACTTTCGGAATAATACTTGCACTGTTTCTTTTGAGTCTTATCGCAAGTCTTATGGGAACTCTGACTTCTACATTGATTTCCAAGATCAATATTTTCGATTTATCAGATATCCAAATAGACAATATTGCTAAGAAAGTCACTGAAGTTATCAATTGGCCTAATCCTTCAACTAAACTTGACAATTTCAGCAGCGGTATATTTGAACTTACACCTATCGTTTATTTTGTCAGTATCGTCTCGATTTTCATCTTTCTGACGATCAGGATGATAGAGAAACGCAGATGGACACAGAAATGATTTTGATGTGATTGGATGGTGAGAACGTGGAAGATAACAGAAAGAAACTTGTAGAAAAGATACTGGAAGAGAATAATGATAAGCAAACTAAGAAGAGTAAGAAGGATAAGAAGGCTGATAAACGTTCTGCCGGGCCTGTTGTAGATAGAAGGAACAGAAGCCTGAAGCTGATATCTGTATCATCAGCATTGCTCTTTATTGCAATAGTAATGGTTTTCAACTTTGTGTTCGATTCATTACTTGGCAGTCGACTTAAATGGGACTGGTCGCAAACTGATATGTATTCGATCGGTGGTATAACCGAGAAGCTTTTGGGCGATCTGGATAAGGAAGTTCGGATAATCGGGCTTTTCGATGAGGGTACCGGACAAATGCCTGAAGCCGCTAAGATCGAAATATTACTTGAGAAGTATGAGCAGAAATCCAGCGGACTGGTCTCTGTAGAATATATCAATCCCGTTAAAACACCTTCAATAATTACTGCGATCGATCCCGACGGAGTCCTGAAACCTCGACAGAATGATTTTGCGATATGGTGTGAAGATACCGGAAAAGTCAAAATACTGGGTGTTTATGATCTTCTTAAGATCGGATATGATCAATCTTATAATCAGACGATAGAAGGTGTTACTGCTGAAGAAGCAATAAGCGGTGCTATTCTTTATGTTTCATCAGAAGAAACTCCGGTCGTATACATGACAAAGGGTCAGGGAGAAGAAGACTATACTCAGACTTTTACGGCAATGATGACTTTGATCAGGAATAACAATTTTGAAGTTAAGGATCTGGATATGCTGACGACTTCAGAAATACCTGAAGACGCTCGTCTTCTCATCATGCTTAATCCTGTTTCAGACATAAACGCAGCCGGCAGGAAAGCTCTTGAAAATTATCTGAAGAAAGGCAGATCACTTCTTGTAATGACGGAGTTCAATAATTACACTTTTCCTGTTCTGAATTCTCTGTTAGCCGACTATAATATTGAGATATCTAATGACAGGATACGTGAAGGAGATAAGGACAGACGATTCAGCGATAATGGTTATATTTTTCTTGCGGATGCAGCTACAGGAATGATATCCGAACAGTCTTACGATAAAATGACCCTGATAATGAATGCCAGAAACCTGAATCTGCTTAGAAATACTAAAGAATGGATAAAAGTTGAAAATTTCATTGTTACAGGTGACCAGGCGTCACTGGAACCGGAAGGTGATATTGAAGCTTCTAAGCAGCCCGGTGTTGCTACTGTTGCTATAGCGTCTGAAAACAGCGGGTTCATGGATGGTGCAAATGTGACTGAAGCTGCTAAAGTGCTTGTCATAGGAAGCAGCGGATTCATGTCTGATTCAATTCTGAATTATTATGGGACACAAGTTTATAATATGTACGCTTTCTATGGAAGTCTGAACTGGCTGGTCGATTCTAATATCCAGGATCTTGTGATAACACCTAAGGAGCTTCCTTCATATCTTCTGAAATCAGGAAATAATACCGGATACTGGGCAGCGGCAGTATTTGCTGTCATCATAATACCGATCGGACTTTTCGTAACAGCTCTTGTAGTATTTCGTAAACGTAAGAATCTGTAATGGAGTATCAGATGAATAATTATAAACAATGGAAGAAGATAATAGTTTTCGCGTCAGTATTAGTTATACTGATCGGGGTTCTTATCGTTAACTCTGTTTTGACGAAGGAACCGGCAACAAGCGAAGACCCTACCCCGACACCCGGACCGGATCCGGTTACTGATATAGATGCCGAAGATGCTGAGAGTGTTACTATTGAGAATGCCAAAGGTGTGCTTGTATTCAGATCCTATTTTGAAACGGTTTCTGATGTGTCATCTGAACATTCATCCGGAGTGACTCCATTCAGCAGTCAGAGCAGTTCTTCAGAAGTGAAGAAGGAACTGGTTTGGAAGCTTGATTCTCCTCAGGGGATACCGTACAGCAGTTCTACTGTGAAGAGCAGAGCTTCGGATTTTCTTTCTGTTAGTGTTTCTTCGGAAGTGACTAACGATGTTTCCAAACTTTCGGATTATGGACTTGATGATCCCAAGTCAAGAGTTGAGATAAAACTACGTTCAGGAAACGAAGTGGTGATTTTATTCGGGAATGAGGTTGTCGGAGGTAATGAATATTATGTGATGATCGAAGGGAGTTCAAGGATTTGTACTGTTACGGCATATAAGGCTGAATACGCTATGATAGGCTTTCTTGACCTCATTGATAAGAATATTTTCGGTGAACTTACAGCTGAAAACACAGATGAAGTTGAATTCAGAAGAAGCCGGGATATGCTTGATTTGAAAGCTCATTCGGTCACAGACCCGGAATCTGAACCGGATCAGCAAGTTAAAACATGGGAAGTCGATTTTCCGATCAAAGCAGAGGCAAGTGCTGATGGATTTTATGCTTTTGTAAGTGAGATATTCTCTGTTTCACCGGTAGAGTATAAAGAGCTACATCCTGAAGATCTTAGTGTATACGGACTTGATTCACCGCTTTATGACTTCGTGTTGACCGGAGGATCCGGCAGTATTTCGCTTGTCCTTGGCGGTGACGCAGGTGGTGGTATGATCTATGGCTATTCGGATAGTATCGATGCTGTTTTCACTGTATCGTTATCGGGTTTATCTTATATCGATAAACCTGCTACGGAATTGATCAGTTCATTTATTTATTTGATATCTATTTGGGAAGTTACTGATATTGATATTGTAATAGGTCAGGATGTTATCAATTGTGAGATCGAGGATGATCAGAATAAAGACATTACTTCGGATTTCAGAGTCAACGGAAAAGATGCGAATGTTGAGGATTCATCAGGATCATCATATTTCAGAACATTCTATCAATCTGTCATCAGTATTTTCATAGAAGGACTGGACCTTGATGCTGAACCTGAAAACTCTCAGGATATAACTCTCACTTACACTCTTAAGGAGGATAACAGCAAGGTCAGATATGATTTCAGCAAGAGGGATGAATTCTCGTATTATTGCTTCCGCGACGGAGAGTATCAGGGGTATTATGTGAGCAGTGATGATTTCTTCAGCGAAACAGCAGGAAACGAAGGTATACTTCCTGCCTATAGAATATTGATGAACGCTGTGGAGAATCAGGTCAACGGAGTATATCAATAAGGAACGGAGATCAGTGTGAGATCCGGAGATGCAACGACCGGCAGACAGAAGACCGGTTTATATGTTTTAATAGTATTGGCTGCAGTGCTAATGGCATTATCAGTCGTGCTTATAGTAGGGTTCCCACAGGAAGACTATGTAAGACCATCATCAGCATCAGGTGAAACTTTTTCTCAAGTGAATGGCTTTGACTGTGATCTCAATGAGGCAAGGAAACTATATCCTTTGGGTAATGGACTGCTAAAACTTGGCAGAGACATGGTTTCTTATGTCGATTATGAGGGAAATGAGAAATTCAGTGAGAGTATAGTGATGGAGACCCCTGCTTGCCATATAAGCGGGGAATACGCTCTGATCATGGATCTTACGGGTACTTCTTTCGCATTGATCAATACTGATGGAGTAGTTTATAAAGAGCAGACTCCCTATACTATCGACTATGGTAATGTCAGCGATCAGGGATATGCTGCTGTTTTGTTTGATAAACCCGGCTTAAAAGGAGTGGTAAGATTTCTTGCCCCTGACGGAAGCAGACTATTCGAATGGGAATCCGTCGAATCAGGTTTTATCGTATCGGCAAGAATTTCCGGTGAAATCAACAGAGCTGATGCTGTTGTTTATAACACTGATGGTGCTCAGCCTTATCCGATCATGAGAAGATTTTCGTTGAATGGTGAGTCTGTTGCTCAGTTTTACCCCGAAACCGATGAGATCCTGACCAGTATTATTTACAATACAAGTGATGAGCCTGTTCTTTTCGGAGGTAGTTCTATAATCAAACCCGGAAATAATGGATTTGAAATCAGGTTCAATAAAATATATGCCGCAGCAGAAACACAATACGGAATCATTTTTATTGCCAGAAGAGATATTGATGATACGCCAATGATGTATAAATTGTCTGACGATGGGACACTAGGGACAGGTATACTGATGTCTGAAGAGATAACAGGGCTGACAGTTAACTCTGAGAACGCTGCCGCAGGTCTGGGAAACACTGTTTTGTATATTGATATAAAACAGATGCGGATATTATCCGGAATATCTGTGGAAGCTTCTTTGATCAGAATCGGATTCAACGCTGCAGGGGATAAGCTTGTAGTTGTTTCTACGGAAGGAATAAAGAGTTATAAAGTAAAATGATATCGGTTAATATTAATGCATAACGGGAGGTAGACATAATGAATTATACGGTGAAAAGCAGAGAAGAAATCGATGAACAGTACAAGTGGGATCTTAAAGATATTTTCATTTCAGATGAATCCTGGGAAACGGCATTCAATGAACTGAATACTGTTGCTTCAGAATTAGAAGGTTATAAAGGACGATTGTCAGAATCTTCTGTAGTTTTAGCTCAAGCTTTGACTATCTATCAGAGAGCGTCAGCTGATCTTATGGAACTTTATACTTATGCTAAAATGAGCAAGGATCTTGATAACAGGGATCCGGTGCATCAGGGGATGTATGACAGGATCGTATCTGAGTATTTCAGGATGTCTGCAATTACTGCTTTTATGGATCCGGAGATATCCTCGATAGATGAAAGTACTTTAAGACAATGGATTACAAATGAAACTGCCTTGGCTGAATATTCTCATTTTCTCGACAATCTGATCCGCAACAAGGACCATATACTCAGTGAAAATGAAGAGCGGATCCTTTCAGGGATAGGTCCGGCGATCGACGGTATCGGTGAAGCCTTTTCAATGTTGAATGATGTTGAACTGGATTTCGGTGAGGTCGAGAAAGATGACGGGAGCAAGATCAAACTTACACACGGGACTTATGGTGCTCTGAGAGAAGATAAAAGCAGAAAAGTAAGGTCACAGACATTTGAAAAGATGCATGATGCTTATCGGTCATTCGGGAATACGATCGCGGCCATATATACATCCAGTGTTAAGAGTGATGTGTTCTTCGCTAAAACAAGAAAGTTCGACTCCTGCATGAACAAGGCCATGTTCGCGGATCAGCTTCCGGACAAGATATACACAAATCTGATCGATGCTATACACGAACGTCTGCCGTCATATTACAGATATCTTGAGTTAAGAAAGAAGACATTGAAACTTGAAGATCTTCATATCTATGATACTGCAGTCCCGATAGTCGGTGAAACTGACCGGGAGTATAGCTTTGAAGAAGCAAAGACTATACTTCGTGAAGGGTTGGCACCGCTTGGATCAGATTATCTTAGGGATATGGAAGAACTGATGTCGGGCAGAGCTATTGATGTTTATGAGACTCCGGGGAAAACAAGCGGTGCTTATGCGTGGGGGACATACGGATCACACCCTTATATGCTGCTTAATTGGAGTGGTAAGCTTGATGATGTATTTACTTTTGCACATGAAACAGGCCATTGTATGCACTCATATTATTCCGGCAAAAGCCAATCTTTCATAAATTCTCATTATCCGATATTCCTTGCTGAGATCGCTTCAACAGTAAATGAAAATGTTTTACTCAAATATTTGCTAGGCAAATGCGATGTATCGAGCAGAGAAGGTTTGGAGACCAAAGCAGCGTTGTTGAATCATTATCTTGACGGAGTTAAGGGTACTGTAATTCGACAAACAATGTTTGCTGAATTTGAGTATAAGATACATTTAATGGTTGAAGAAGGCAAAGCTGTAACGGCACAGGTGCTGTCAGAGACTTACGGTTCGCTTTTGCAGTTGTATTTTGGTGACGGTGTTGTTATAGACGAGTATATGAAATGGGAATGGGCGAGGATCCCGCACTTCTATAATGCTTACTATGTGTATAAGTATGCGACAGGATTCTGCGCAGCTGCACTGATTTCAACACAGTTGTATGAGGATGTCGGAGCAGCCGGGAAATACAATAAATTTCTTTCGGCAGGAGGAAACGATTATCCTTCGAACATACTGGGTATCATGGGAATCGATATGACAGAACCTGAAGCGGTCAAAACTACAATGGATCTGTTTGAAGAACGGGTAGAGGAACTTGAAGATATACTCAGAAAACTTGGATGTTATTGAGATTGTCAATTTTATTAAAAGTGTTAAAATGTATA
>JAQVYV010000126.1 GCA_028708525.1 Eubacteriales bacterium | reverse complement strand
GGTTCCGTTACTGTGAGGTATCCCTGCATCCTCATAGACGATATGTTCCGAAACATCGCAGCTGCCGAAGCTTCTCATGTCGCATTCAAGCACCAACGAATCTTCCGTGCTTCTGTTTACGTCGAAAACCACCACTTCATCATCCCGATCACCTGCATTATGGACTGCGACAGCTTCCAGATACGGAACATCACAAAATTCTCTGCAGTCATACTTAGAAGAAGAGATCACAGACTGAAGAACTGTACCTCTGGCATAACGTATCATATGATAGTACGGGTAAAATATCGTTTGTTTCCATGCTCTGCCATTGTCTTCGGTCATGATAGGAGCTATTACATTTACCAACTGTGCCATACACGCTATCCTTACACGATCGGCATTCTTCAGTAGGGTGATCAGCATACAACCGACCATGATCGCATCATTCAGATCGTAGTTCTCTTCAAAGTAATGCTGCCTGCTGGTCCATGGTTCGATCTTAGAAGTTTCCTCAATCGAATGATACCAGACATTCCACTCATCAAAGGAAATGTTGATCGTCTTTTTGCTCCTCTTCTTAGCTTTGATATGATCGCAGGTTGCCGTGACCGATTTGATCACCGAGTCCATGTTCAGAGTTTTAGCGTAGAAATTCATTGTGTCATTATCACTGTTCGCATAATAGGAATGTAAGGAAATATACTCGACCTGATCGTAAGTATGCGTCAGAACGGTTGCTTCCCAGTCCGGAAATGTATCTGTCAGATTATTCGTACTTCCGCAGACCACCAGTTCGATCCCGGGGTCGACCATTTTCATAACTTTAGCTGCTTCTTGTGCCAGCCTTCCGTATTCCTCAGCCGTCTTATGCCCGATCTGCCAGTCACCGTCCATTTCATTTCCCAGACACCAGGTCCTTATATTGTGCGGATGCCTGTTACCGTGAGATATCCTCAAATCGCTCCAGTAACTACCTGAATCATGATTACAGTACTCTACAAGTTCTCTTGCCGAATCGACACCTCTTGTACCAAGGTTGACAGCCATCATTACTTCAGAATCCACAAGCTTTGCCCAGCGAACAAACTCATTCAGTCCGATCTGGTTGCTCTCAAGAGTTTGCCAAGCCAGATCCAGCTTTTCCTTCCGGTTTTTACGAGGTCCGACGCCGTCTTCCCAGTTATACCCTGAGACAAAATTTCCGCCCGGATATCTTATAATGGGCGGATGAAGTTCCTTTACTAGTTCGATAACATCTTTCCTGAATCCTTCCGAATCAGCTGTCGGGTGATCCGGATCGTAAATGCCTCCGTAAACTGCGCGTCCGATATGTTCGATAAAAGAACCGAATATCCTTTTGTTTATTTCAGCTAACCTGTAATCCCGGTCAATTATCATCTTTGCCTTAAGATGCCCGTTCAAACTAAAATCCTCCTGCATAACAGAAATGCTATCCTCATAATCAATGATATATAAACTCATTGATATATGTAACAGCATTCTTTTTACATTAAGAAAATATTTTTACTATATTTGGCGGATGGGGACGGGGGTAAACCGATCAGATTATTCCATTTATAACAAACCGATATTCTAAAAATCCAACACCCAGACCTACAGATCAATTCTGAAGATGCTCAGTAACACTTTCTCACAGAAATCACACAGAGCGGGAAAGTCCGCCCCGGAAGCTGCCCGTTGTTCTTTTTGCCAAACAATTCTCCAACAGTGCAGATGACTTTACTGTTATATGTTTCATTATGGAACTCAAATCTATCCCCGCCGCCACACCTGCCGGCAAACGTATGCGCCGCAGCCCTGATACTTTTAAAGCTCTGCAGAAACCTGCCGCTTGCTCTGCTGTACCAGAAGTTCGTAATAATTATATACTCGCTTCCAACAGCAAATTCCTCGGTCCGCCGCACCGAAAGACTTCTCAGGAACCCAACTTTGAACTTATCCCCGAACTGATCTTTCAGAAGCCTGTACACAGCTTTAGGTCTGGTCCCGAAAGTACCTCCCAGTATCAGCCCATTCGATCCTATCAGTTTATTCTTGATTTCCTCCTCAGAAAGATAGTATCCGGAAAGAAGAAATACATTATAAGCGGCAATCCATGCACATCCGTTGCTGCGGGAAAAGCCGTTACCGTACTTATCGCTGAGCGTATGCTGATTGTTGATCGTTTGCATCTAGTTCTTTCTCTTCATCTCATACATCTTCGTATCAGCTTCTTTCAGGACTTCATTAAAACTTCTCAAAGGATCACCTGTGTAAGTGCTGTAGCCGTAAGACAGCGTAGGCAAACGCGCCTCGAGAACGCGTTCACTGTCAAGGTCGGATATCATCGCACTGAGCTCATCATCCAGCACATGAGGATCGGTTTCCCTGCTGATGATATAAAACTCATCCCCGCCGACACGATAGCATATACACTTCTTTTCAAATGATCTCAGAATAACCGAGGCAATCGTCTTCAGCACGACGTCGCCAAAATCATGGCCGTATGTGTCATTAATAACTTTGAAATCATCAATATCCATAACGATCACCGAGTATGCTCGTACCTTACTAATTGACTCCGACCTCTTCTCAAATGCGGCGCGGTTGTGGAGTCTGGTCAAAGTATCGAGACTGCTGTCATAATCCGATACCAGAAGATAATACAAAATAAGAGACAAAGTCACACAGTGCCAGGACGAATAAACAGAAGGAAAAACGATCTGGATGCTTGTCCCTGCCGCTGTAAACAAAGCCAAAGCGGTCACCCATGTCTTGATGGAATAATGGTGCCTTTGCCCACTGACCATAGTGCCAACTATAAGGACCACTATGTTCATCCCGTACGAAATAATAAACAAATAGAACAAAGACCCTCTCATGTATTGGTTGCCCGAATCGACGTAGAAAATCGATCCAAGCCAGGGTGATAAAACCGACGCGATAATGTTGACCAGAGACGGCATGAGCAGGAACTTAGCTTTCATAAGGAATTTCATATCGAAAATAGCTATCAAAGTGAGAGGTATCAGGGGTGTTAATGAGAATCCGACAACATTGCATACAATATTAAGAAGTCGTATATCCACATGATCCGGTCCGGCAATTATTGTTCCCGCTTCGGCAAAAATAATCAACACGGTCAGTCCAATGCCAACATAAAACGGCAGTTTTCTGCTTCTGTCCTGAATGTTACTGCGGATCAGAAGAGCCAGAAACATTAGTGCTGCGATATCTATCGCATAAGTAGCAAAATAATTTTCCATAAATATATTATACATTACCCCGGCTCTTCAACAAGGTACTTCCAATACTTCTTCGGCATATTTGAGGATTGAAGTTTCGGATTTATCCTTTCAGGGATCGCCATGCACTTGAAATATCGCTGCCACAATTTCTCATAAAGAGTTTCTGTAGAGTTCCCGTTAAAAATATCGGGATCGAATTCTCTTATCATCCAGTCATTACCTGTCAGATGGAGCAAACATTTGTTGCGTCTGCGATCTGCGATCATAAAAGGTACATTCTCGAATCTGTCAGAGAAATGATCCGCTAAAAGCGAAAGACAGTCTGTCTGAGGCTCAAATTCTGCGTAGAATATCTCACCGCGGCCTGCATCTTCTGCGAGATCCAGTTTCCGAAAACGCAGCAGACCCATGTATCTGTGCTTTTCTCTTCCGATTCGCTTATAAGCCTCGGCAACACGCCTGACACACTCAACATTCAGCATGTCGATCGGGTCTTTTCTGATTTTCCTGGCAAGCCTGATATACCCGATTATCGCCTCTTCGATCCCCGGCAGTTCCGACAGAAATGCATAGTAAATGGTTTCAGGCATGGCTCTGCCGAAGTGCCGCGAAAGGTACTCTCCGAACTTCTCTGTAATGCCTTCGATCACTTCAGCCTCAATGTGAGGGATCAGCGGTCGAATATCCTCTTCTTTGCATACGGAACCCTCTCTCTCACTGCGAAAAAGCTCAGTGACAGCCGATAGGAATCCTTCAAAAGTCCCGTCATACACGTAGTAAATCAAGATCTTCTATCCTCATCTGCAGAGGAGACGCCATCTTTTTCCCCTGCTTATCCGCCAAAACACTTCGGAGCATGTCAGGTTCAAGATCATAAGGAGCGTGGAACTTACCATCACACAAAATAAAATAAACCGCACGCTTCAGGATGACACCTATCTTCCTGAGATCTTCGAAACCAAGTCTGCTCAACCTCCTGGCAGCAACGATCCTTTTTGCCGAAAGAGTGCCGATACCCGGAACCCGAAGTAATGTGTCGTAATCCGCTTTATTGACCTCGACCGGGAACTGTTCGAAATTTCTCAGCGCCCAGTCACATTTGGGGTCGACCTCGAAATCCAGGTCCCGGTTGTCATTATCCAGAAGTTCCTGTGCAGTGAATCTGTAAAACCTCAGCAAAAAATCTGCTTGATACAGTCGGTGCTCCCTCAGTATCGGCGGTGTCGAAGTTATCGCCGGCAGGTTAGGATGCGAATTTACCGGTATATATGCAGAATAGTAGACCCTTTTAAGTGAGTAGTTCTTATACAGTCTTTCAGACATGCTCAGTATATGGTAGTCACGCTCACCGGTCGCTCCGACTATGACCTGCGTACTCTGTCCCCCCGGTACAAAGCGCGGCGAACGGATCGGGTGCATCATCGGGTTACCCGACTCTTCCCTGCGGTCTCTTATAAGAGCCATCGGTGAAAGGGCGGTCCGGAGCTCCTTTCCCGGAGCAAGAATCTTAAGTGATTCGTCTGTGCAGAACTCGATGTTCGCACTCACTCTGTCCGCAAGGTATCCTATCGCTATAACGGCTTCCGGAGAAGCCCCGGGGATCGTCTTCACATGTATATAACCGTTGAAGCAGTACTTCCTCCGAAGCAAGGTAAGCGTTTCGATCAAAAGCGACATAGT
>JAQVYV010000016.1 GCA_028708525.1 Eubacteriales bacterium | reverse complement strand
TCCGCGAAATGATCTGTCGAAACAACGGTAGATACCGGAAATCCGCTGTTGATCGCCCCCCGCATGAACCAGTCCTCAAAGAAAATCTTGGCAGGATCTTCGGTCCCCAGAGTATTGTACTCATCAAAAGGATATACCCAGACAACAGGTGATACTTTGTCAGGTGCTTCCTCAAATCCTCTCAAGATATGAGGAATAACCTCATTTGGACAACGTTCAGGCATCCTGCCAAGTGAATCATCTATCGTAAGGAAGTTCAGATTTGTCGGAAGGCCGATCTTCCCGTCTTTATCGATCCGGGCAATCGAAAGCGGAAGATAAATATCATGCGGCCTACCCTCATACCTGTCGATCCACGGACTGTTCATCCACCACGGATCGTGAACGTAGAATCTGAAAAGAAAATCCCCGTCATCGGGAAGCTTTGCGATCCTTGACATATATCCGGAAAGCTCCAGCCCGAAATCCCCATCGATAGCAGCCCAGGGCGAGTTCGGCGGGGGAAGGATGTCAAATCCGCCCTCATATATCCCCTTTATATCCACAGCATCGGTAGCCATATCTATGCCGAGTGAAAGATTCGTTCCACGCGTTTCGACCCTGTAAGAACACTCTTTTCGAAACAACTTCCAGAAATCCAGTATCCTGTCCTGCGTCTCAGGGATCTTCTCAGGATAAAAGGCTTCTCCATCGAAGATCGCTCCCTTTATCCCCCAGGTCTCTGTTCCGAACCCGAAACCATTGGAGAGCCACAGGTAATCAAATCCCAGATCATCCATGAATATCTGAGCCTGGCGTCCGAGAAAAGTACCCATCGGAGTATCCTGCGGTATTCCGTCCGGGAAACCTGCATAATGCTTATCATCGGCATTCAGTAATGCATAGCTGCAAACCATGCTTTTCCGGCCCATCGACTCACCGACACATATCTCCGGGTGTCTTTCATATTTGAATTCCGACTTGGCAAATTCAGGACCGGGATCGAATGTCGCTCCTGCCCGGACAGGTTTTCCCGTCATTTCTGCTGCAACTGCCTTAAAAGTCGAAACGATCTCTTTCAGGATCGCATAAGTCATCACCGGCGGTTCATCCATATAGAGATAATTGGTGGTATGCAGTCCGATGCCCTCCGGGTCGGTTTCCCTGTCCCAGTCCAGGAGCCGCACCGCGCCGCCGATGTATTTTGCCCACTCAAACTCATCCTCCGGCCGCCCCTTGTAATCAAGGATCTCCGAACCGTCAGCAGCCCAGAACATCACTGAGACCATTTCAGCGTGTCTTATCAGAGGAAGCCACTGCGATACCGCAGTCTCGCATACTTTCTTTATATAGGAGCTTTCGGTAGATTTAAAAGGTTTAAGACTGATTTCAAGTGTTATGTTTTTAAGATCTTTCATATGACGTCCCCCGCTTACCCTTGCGCTTACCTTAGCACTTACACTTTGACTATAACAGATTCGATCCCCAGCAGGTCACCGATCTTTTTTATAGTAGCAGCATGATGCCCAACGCCCAGAGCATAATGGTGAGTAGGAGCCTCCATTACCCATGCTTTGATGAAAGACTTCGTGTCAGGCAGGAAAAATCCCCTTGTATTCGTATTCCCCGTCGGCGGGATCGGACCTTTCTTAGAGAGCCCTTCGCCGATCACAAACTTGAATGAACCGTCCCTCTTCTGCGTGATCCCAAGCATCGTAATGGGCCCTTCCTTGATCTTGAACTCAACGGACGCACCGCTGCCCGGCTTCCCGTGATACTTCAGCAGGCTTCTCAAAACAGGCTTTCCCTCGGCTATGGCGATATGATGCGGTCCATCGTGCCCGACAAGGATGAAGTCTTCTTTGAAATCAAACGGATGGAACTCCGCAAAACTTCCGCCTATCCCCATCCTGTCCATTATAAGCATAGCGATGCATGTCTTGATATCGTATTCGCCGCACATCGGTATGCCGCGTGCATTAAGAAGCGAATTGCCGACGATAAAAGATGTTGCGATCTTCCGCTCCAGTGAATCCTCGAGTCCCTCATAATAATAAGCAAGCCCCGTGAGGTCAAACTTCTCAACGAGCAGATCAAGTGCTACAGAACTTCTGGCTGCCTGCTCAAGGTCACTATCGGTCAGCTTCATGGTTATCGGGTCGCTCTTGGGATCAGGCATATCGAAAATCTCAGAAATGAGTTTCTTTCTTTCTTCTGTCTGTTCATCGGTTACAGTCTGATAGACCCGCACAGCATCTTCTATTTCAAGAAGAGGAACATGCATACCGAAGGTCCTCGATACGGCCGCGGGATCCGAATGCATATCGTACATAGCCTCAAGAACGTGGCCCATAAGACCTATCCTGGCACCTTTGAGTGAATGAAGGACTTTGGCGATAGTGCACCACCGAGATATTTCCGATTCTGCCGCTTCATCGCCATACAGCGTTCCTATCACAACATCAGCGACCTGTCTGCCCATTCTCTCTGCAGTACATGTAAATTCAGGCACAGAACATATGTTATCGTTCTCAAGCTGCATCCTGGTCGAAGCCTTAGTATAGTCCATCGCTTCCCGGGGTTGGAGTGCAAGAAGCACTACCGGTGCGTCAATGTCCCTGATCACCGGTGCAAAAGTCGATGATGTCGCATATGTCACCATATCGCAGAAAACCAGATCGAGCCTGTCAGCTTTCATCCTGTCCAGTGCCTCATAAGATTTAACAGACGAATCGACCATGCCGTAATCGATCACTTCTACCCCTGCACCGTTTTCCGAAACTAAACCTATCACATCCCTGTGATACTCCATCAACTTGTCAAGCAAGCCTTCAAACTGTCCCCAGTAGGTATCGTGTCCTACGGCAAAAACCCCGACCCGCGCTTTCCTGCGCTGTGCACCTTCTTTACTAAGCGATCCGATAGCGTCCATATTTTCCTCCGTCACATTACGGGAACGATAGCCCCGTCTTTTTTCAACAATTCCTTTACTTCCCGGATATCAGTCTGTCTTATCCCCTGATCTCTGTCTGAAGCGATAAATGCCACAGCTCCGGCCGCCTGACCCATCGCCATGCAGCTTGCTTTCACTCTGAACGCACTGTGTGCAAGTCTGTCACCATATGCACAGCGTCCTGCGACAAGGAGATTGTCGAAGCCTTTCACTGTCATTGCGCTTAATGGTATCGACGGCACGCGCCCTTTTTCGAGAAAAACATTATCCAGCGAGTCATGTCCGGCTTTGTGAAGATCTATCGGGTAGAAGCTATTGCATACACCGTCGGGATACTCTATAGCAGAGACATATTCATCTGCAGTGATCTTGTGGTCACAGACTATTCTCCTTGATTCTCTTGCCGCGACCTCCGGAGCACAGTAAAGCACATTGATCTCCTCAGCCCCATTAACATCGGTCCTCGCCCACTTGAGAAGGCGCGCTACCGATCGTCTGCCTTCGATCTCTGCCATAGTCCTGCTTTGAGCATCTGAGGAATCAAATGAGATATGATTGATGTTATTTCCGTTGTTTCTGAAGATTATCATCGGCGAAGCTGCTTTCGGCCAGAAGTCGTCTTCCAGTATTTCACCTTTCTCCTTAGCAGTTATGAAGCTATCCGAAACCTGTGCAGGATCGATGTCCTCAATATTGAAATCAGAAAGAAAGAATCTCAGAGTGCCCGGCTGGAGATGCGTTTTCCCATCAGCACCGATCTCGCCACGTTCGTACTCCGCACCTGCAAAAGCTGCCAGGTCCCCGTCTCCCGTGCAGTCTATGAAAGTCTTGCCTTCTATCACTTTCAGTCCTTGCTTATTGTTCACCACGATGCCTGTTATCTGCGCACGTTCATTTTCATCAGCTTGCTCTGATTTGGCCACATCGCAAACAGTGTGAAAAAAGTGCAGTTTTACTCCTGCTTCGATGCAGATATCGTCCATTACTTTTGCCAGCATAAAAGGATTTACATCAACACCAAGAACACTGTGATCTTTAGTTGCTGAAAAGTCGGGTATCTTCGCATACCCTTCTTCTTCAAGCCTTTTCATTGTCTCCCATCCGATCCCGGATATGATCTGACGGCCGTGAGCGTAAAATAATGCTATCTGAGGATTACCCCCTGTGGTAGCGGTCCCTCCAAGTGCGCCCGATCTTTCAACCAAAGCAGTTCGAGCTCCGTTTCTTGCTGCCTGAACAGCGGCGCAATACCCTGCCGGCCCGCCGCCGCATACAACAACATCGTATCTGCCGATAACTTCTATATCTTTCTGATACTTGTACATAATCAACTTACCTCCATGTTGATTATATTCAATTCACAGCTATTGTTATATGCATTATATTAACATCATGTGTTAAACTAATAGCACAAAATAAACTTTATCAGGACGGTGGTATTTTTGCCGATAAAATTTAACGAAATAAGTTTGTCACAGCTTGACCCTGTTTTAAGACACAGTCAGATATTTTCGTCGGATGTGTATATTCCGTATGGCTTAAAGGCATACGATCATCGTATTTTCTACACACTTGAAGGTTCGATAGTTATGAAGGTCAACGGCAGAAAGCATTATGCTGACCGAGGAACTTTACTCATGTGGCCGCCGGGGACAGGGTATAGCCTTATAGCTTCCGAAAGCGAACTTTCAAAGGTCATGACTTTCAACTTTGATTTGATCAGAAAGGCGGGGGCTCCTTCACACCCTGTTCCGCCGGATCCGGAAAGCAGCTTTTTGCCAGGGAAGATCTTAGATCCGTCGATTATTCGTGAACTCAACACCGGAGATCCTGTTTTGTCGATGAAGGTCTCCCAGGAAGTCGAGAATATCCTGCTCAGCATTAAAAATGAGTTTGTTACCGGCAAAACATTTTCTCTTGATAAATCCCGGGGACTGCTTATTGTCCTGTTCTGTGTACTTGCTTCTGAATTAATTACCGGGATCAAAAGAGACAGCGATATTTCACAGCTGGATCCTGATCTGGTCCTAGACTATTTAAAGTTGAATTTTGCTACTGAGCTGAACAATGGATCGGTCGGCAGACATTTCTCTTTTCATCCGAACTATATCAGCCGGGTGATAAAGAAGTCGACCGGAATGCCGCTTCATAAATATCTTATACGACTGAGGATATCCGAAGCTATAAACATGCTTCAGACGACAGAAATGAATGTATCTGAAATAGCGGCAGCTGTGGGCTTCTCTAATATCAATTATTTCTCAAGATGCTTTCGAAAACACACAGGAAGTCCCCCCGGTAAATGGAAAATAGGAGGGACGGGGGTAAAACCCCCTTCTGAATGACCGGAGGGACGGGGGTAAAACCCCCGTCCCCGTCGGCTCCCATCGATTCCCATCGATTATTTTTTCTCTCTTTTAAAACACATGAACCAATCCAGACAATACTGGTCGTCGTCCTTGCTTTCCATTCTTTCTTTAGCAGTCCCGCATGAGCCTGCCGTCGGGACGATAACATCGTCACCCGGTCTCCAGTTTGCAGGAGTAGCAACAGAATCCTTATCTGCCTTCTGCAAAGCAAGTATGATCCTCTTGATCTCGTCAAAGTTTCTGCCTGTAGAAAGAGGATAATAAAGGATAGTTCTTATGACACCTTTAGGGTCGATAACGAAAACAGCTCTCACCGCTTGTGTATTCGACTGACCCGGTTGGATCATACCGAATTTATTGGCCACATCCATTTTGATGTCTTCGATAAGAGGAAATTTGACCTCCACATTTTTCATCCCGTTCCACTCAAGCTCCTGTATCTTGCGAAGCCAGGCTATATGAGCATATAACGAGTCTACTGAAAGTCCGATCAGCTCTGTATTAAGAGCTCTGAACTCATCCGCCATAGTAGCGAAAGTCATAAATTCAGTGGTGCAGACCGGAGTGAAGTCAGCAGGATGCGAGAAAAGTATCACCCATTTCCCCTCATAATCTTTAGGAAAATTGATCTCTCCTTGTGTGGTCTTGGCAGTGAATTCCGGTGCTTTGTCACCGATCAAAGGCATTTTGTAATAAGTTTCTTGTTCCATTAGTATTTCCTCCTTATTGATATTTATTTCTATTAAGTACTTTACTATATTTGATATTATGTTTACGTAACTTATGGTACGCCTTTGTGACTTTAGCACCATGTTTTCACTGCAAAAGCAATCTCTCCGTCATGTCCGCCATCCCATCCAGCCAATCGCCGACAAAAAGTTCCAGCAATCCTTTGTCACAAAGTCCGGCGAGCTCAGGGTCTACGGGGATTTTGGCCACATTCTTGATGTCATGAGCGGCCGCGATCTTCTCGATATTGCTCTCTCCGAAAAGTTTGATCTGACTGTCGCAATCAGGACATTTGACATAACTCATATTCTCAACTATCCCAAGTACAGGGATATCCATCATGTCAGCCATCTTAACGGCCTTCTCTACTATCATTGAAACAAGTTCCTGAGGAGTCGTAACAACGATTATTCCTTCAATCGGTATAGACTGATAAACCGTCAAAGGCACATCACCTGTCCCGGGCGGCATATCTATGAACATTATATCGACATCGGACCATATAACATCGGTCCAGAACTGCTTAACGGAATTACCCAGTATAGGGCCGCGCCATACAACAGGATCGGTGTCGTTTTCCACCAGCAGATTCAGAGACATAACATCGATACCCATTTTGGTTTTGACAGGGAACAATCCCATTTCACTTGCCTGTGCCCTTTGTTTCAGCCCCAAAGCCCTTGGTATGGATGGCCCTGTGATATCCGCGTCAAGGATAGCTGTTTTGTGCTCTCTCCTTTGCATAAGGATCGCCATCATAGATGTTACGATCGATTTACCGACGCCGCCTTTGCCGCTCACTACGGCTACTACCTTTCTGATCCTGCTAAGCTCGTGCGGGCTTTCTGTCATATCCTTCTTAGTATTAGGATTGGACGCACAATTACTTTTGCATTCAGAACAACTTGTTTTACACTCTTCGCTCATTCTTCCCCCTTCAAGTCAGGGGGACGGGGGTTTAAAACCCCCGTCCCTATCGATCCTCTATCGACCCTGCCTCTTGCTGCAATCTTTACTGTAAGGGCACCCGATACACTTTGACCCCTTACGCTTTTCCGATACTATTTTTATGACTGCACCTGCAGCCATAGCTGCTATCAGTAATCCGACTATTATATCGCCCCACATTTCAGCCGACCTCACTTTCGAGGAAATGCATTATCGCATTCATAGCCGAATCTGAAATAACATGTTCTATCTTACAGGCATTCTCCAGTGCATCCTCGCGTGATAGTTTCAGCGATTTCACCAGATAATCCGCGATCATATTGTGCTTGCGATTGATGCGTTTGGATATCGTTTCACCTTCCTTTGTAAGTGTGATAGCTCCGTAAGCCTGCTTGTTGATAAGTTTTAATTCCCGAAGGCGGTTCATTGCCTTTGAAACACTCGGCATGGTTATGTTGAGCCGATTAGCGACGTCTGCTACATGAGCATGGCCATGTTCCTGCTGGAGTATATATAGCGTTTCCAGATACATTTCAGTGGATTCGTTGTAGGGCATTGTCCATTCCTCCTTCCGGAATACATATGTTAGCCTCAACTAACATTTTCTCAGAAGGGACGGGGGTTTTAAGCCCCCGTCCCCGATGATTTGATTTTATCACTTTTTAGAGAGGGTGGGTTACCCCCGTCCCCATCCATCCATCTATTTCGCAACTGCGTCCTTCAATGCTTTTCCGGCTTTGAAGGCAGGAACTTTCGTTGCTGGGATCTTGATTGCCTTCTTCGTCTGCGGGTTAAGCCCGGTTCTGGCATTACGCTTACGTACTTCGAATGTTCCGAAGCCTACCAGCTGAACCTTGTCGCCTTTAGCAAGAGCTGCTTTAACAGCTTCTACAACGGCATTTACAGCCTTCTCCGAGTCTTTCTTGGAAAGTTCTGACTTTGATGCTACTGCATCGATCAATTCGCTTTTGTTCATAACATTTACACCTTTCTATAAAAATTTAACAAACTGAAGCCGAAGCTCCGATTTTATTCATACGGGACCGGTATAAATGGCTCTGCGTCCCGTTTCTACTACACATTCTACCACAAAAACCAAATATTTCCATAGCTAAAGATGAAATCATTATCTTTTTTTAGCTAACAATGCCATTTTATGAATGTTTTGTGCTAATATAAGTAATTGTCCGAATCAAAATAACTTCATTACCGGAGGTCAATCAGATGAGTGACATTCAAGACAGCTATAATGTTTCAGATCGCATAGAGGCTCTGTCTTCAGAATTAGGTATACATATCCCGGATATCTATCTTCCGTCCGACTTATCATATTTCCCAAACTGGCCTGTCATAGCTTGTGATCAATACACGTCATCACCTGATTACTGGAATAAGGTAAGACATAGAGTAGAGGCAGCAGGTAACCCTTCAGCTTATGAAATCATCCTTCCGGAGATATTTCTGGAAGAACCGGGCGATATCCCTTTAGATAAGAGGATCTCAGGAATAAATATCATGATGAGGGAATACCTTGACTCAAGTATACTAACAAGCCGGGGAAGATGCATGGTTTTTGCCGACAGAAAGACACCTCATGCACAGTCTCGCAAGGGGATCGTTTTAGCTGTCGATCTGGATAAATACGATTTCCATGACGGAAGCAAGGCTCTTATAAGAGCTACCGAGGGTACTGTCCTTGAACGGATCCCTCCAAGATTGGAGATAAGGAAGGACGCGGCACTTGAGATACCTCATGTCATGCTTCTGATGGACGATCCTGAAGATACGGTGATCGGTCCGTTGTCTGCTAAATTTCAGACTGCCGGAAATACGCCTATATATGACATAGAACTTCCTGAGGGTGGAGGTCATATAACCGCTCACATGATATCTCATAACAGCCGGGATGCACTGGATGTGCTTATGGCTATTTCACAATTAAGATCATTAAAAGAAGAAGGCTTGCTTTTTGCCGTAGGAGACGGAAACCATTCACTGGCAACTGCCAAGACACACTGGGAGAATATAAGAAGTTCATGCGCACCTGATCACCCTGCAAGATATGCCTTGGTGGAGATCGTAAACATTTACGACAGAGGACTGACCTTCGAACCGATCCACAGAGTTCTTTTCGGTGCTTCTCCTGAAGAATTTGCTGCTTTCGTTAAGTCTCGCCTGCCGGTTGAGTTTGGCGTAGAGATAAGTGATGGTATGTCACTCGACAATGCAATGCTGATGTCTTCAACGATAGACCCCGCGGTGCAGCCGTTTACTGTCTTCGGGAAGGAACATGCTATGGTTATGACATGCAGTTGCCCGCCTTCAGCTTTTACGGCAGGGACAGCACAGCACATGATAGACAGTTATATTGCAGCCCATCCTGCTGCACGTGTAGATTATATCCACGGTGAAGACGAAGTCAGGATACTTTCTGCGAAAGGTACGGGAATACTACTGCCGCCTCTTCACAAGGAAGAATTTTTTGGTATAATAGCCGAACGCGGTTCACTTCCCAGGAAGACTTTTTCTATGGGAGAAGCTGATGAGAAGAGATTTTATATGGAGTGCAGACGAATAATCTGAAACGGAGCAGTGATTTTGGCAAGCGAGCGCACAGGAAATACTTTGGAGAATAAGCGGAAACATGTCTGCGTTATAGGTGCAGGTCTTACAGGTCTGACGACAGCTTACCGTCTTTCTAAGCAGGGATACAAGGTCACGGTCCTGGAATGCAATCTCGAACCGGGAGGAATGGCAAGTGCCTTTTCTATCGGCAGGGAGAAGCTTGAACATATTTATCACCATATTTTTACTTCTGATACTTATGTGACATCTCTTGCTGATGAGTTGGGATTAAGCGATAAGATGCAATGGTTCGAGCCGAAGGATTCTTTGTATATGGCCGGGAAACTGTATCCCTTTTCGTCACCGGTCGATCTTATAAGGTTCAAGCCGATCCCTTTTGTAGAGAGAATACGAACAGGACTTGCTGTTTTGAAAGCCAAGAAAGTAGATGACATTTCGAGATTGGAGGAAATGACCGCTAAAGAATGGCTTGTCAGCAACAGCGGACAGAAAGCTTATGATTCTCTCTGGGATCCTCTTCTGAGATCTAAGTTCGATAACGACGCTTCCAGAGTCTCTGCTGTGTGGATCTGGAATAAGTTTAAGCTCAGAGGTAATTCCAGAGGCAGTTCGGTTTCGAAGGAAATGCTCGGATACATGGACGGTAGCTTTAAAGTCCTTATAGATGCTCTTGTTGAAGCGATAAGAAAGAACGGCGGTGAGTTATTTCTTGGGTATACGGTTTTCGGTCTGACTAAACTGAACGGTCATTTCAGGATAGCATGTATGCTTGAAGACTGTTCTTCTGTCGAACTCGAGGCAGATGCTGTCGCAGCGACTATCTCTACACCAAGGTTCAACGCTATGACCGGGGAGCTGGGACTCCCGAAGGAGTACCTGTCCAAGACCTCTTCTATTCAATATAAAGGTGATCTGTGCATGGTGATGCGACTTCGTCACCGCCTTTCAGATTACTACTGGACGACCGTTTGCGACGATCTTCCTTTTGTCGTTGTAGTCGAACATACGAATCTCACAGGACTTCGCAAATACGGCGGACATATAGTTTATCTTTCCCGCTACCTGGATATAACCGACCCCCTCTGGACTCAATCCGACAGCGATATATTCAAGCTTTTCTGCAAGGGGCTGGCCAATATGTATCCTGATTTCCGGCCGGGTGATGTGCGCGACTGGAGACTCACAAGGACACGATATGCTCAACCGGTAATAGGAAAGAAATATTCTGTGAAAATGCCTGCGATGAACACTCCGCAACCGGGGGTCTTTCTTGCCGGTATGGCACAGATCTATCCTGAGGACAGAGGTATGAATTATGCTATACGCCTGGGAGATCAGGCGGCTGAAGCGGTTTCAATGCATCTCGAAGGTTCTGACAGCAACAAGGCGAACTGTAAATGAAAGTCAGCAGAAGTGAACAACAAGACAGAAAACGAACTGTATTGTCCCGGCTTTGCTGGATTCTTCCTGTAGCGGTCGCAGCAATATCTCCATTTTACCTCGGAAGCGATTCAGCGGTCTTTATTCGATGGTATATTACGTTTTTCGTTTTATCGCTTATATTTTTCCCTTTGTCGTCAATGATCTTCAGCAGGAACCGAGACCGTGGCTATGCATTTTCCAAACCTCTTTCAATGGCGATCAGCGGTTTTGCGATGTGGACATTTTCATATCTTCATATACTGCCTTTCAGGCAGATCGTAATAATCATACTACTTGTTGGGTTTGCATCTGTTTTCATCGGTCTCCGCAAGCCGCGTGAATCTTTTATGGATGCTTTGGATAATCCGTCTACCGTAAGGCTGATGGCTTTTGAAGAAGGTCTTTTCGCGGCAGGAATGCTTTTCTGGTCATACGTCAGAGGTCTGAAACCGGTTCTCGACAGCCTCGAGAAGCCAATGGACTATGGATTTATGATGAGTCTGATGAGAACGGATTTTCTGCCTGCTAAAGATATGTGGTATTCAGCAGGAGATATCAACTACTATTATTTCGGACAGTACATCTATACCTTCATGACCAAACTGTCCGACCTTCACCCCGAAGTCACATATAATCTTTCTATGGGTACGACATTTGCACTGACTCTGATCTTGTCTTTTGCCGTAGTTTACATGCTGATAGAGCTTGGTGCGAAGAAAGGTCTTAAGCTCTTTAAAGCCGCTCCTTTCGCAGGGGGTATAGCAGCTGCAATAATTACGACTCTCGGAGGCAACTCACATTCGTTTTTCTATGGAACATATAAGAAAATAGTTGACGGAGTTGAAACAGTGATCAAAGCTCCCGGGTACGGGCTGCTTAAGTTTCTGAACGACAAGGGTCTGCTGGAAAAGTGGACTCCTCCGGCAGCTGATCTGGTCGGCAATTCAGATTCTCGTCCGATCACTATAGATAGTTTCTGGTTTGCCAATTCAACCAGATATATAGGGTATAACCCAACAACACACGATAAAACGATACATGAATTCCCATACTATTCATTTCTGGTCGCTGATCTTCATGCTCACCTTATAAATCTGGCCTTCGTATTGCTTATCATAGGGCTGGCGATAGTTCTTGTGAATTCAGAAAGAACTGAACGAACTGCCGCACTTTTCCGTAAAACTGATATGGTGCTCGAGCGATCCAACGACAGGAACTGGCTGAAAACAGAGACTATGACTATTTTAAAGTCATTAAGAGTGAATATAACAGATCCTGTTTTCCTCATAATTGCTATGCTTCTCGGGATCTTTATGATGTGTAATTTCTGGGATTTCGCTATATATCTTGTTGTGATATCTATGGCTCTCCTTATTTCAAATCTGAAAGGATATGGTAAATTGGGTTCATGGGAGACCCTGCCGATATTTCTTTTTCAACTTGCAGTTGTAATGGTTCCGTTTCTGTTTATACCAAATCCTCTGCTGGCTGTTGCCGGTTATGCGATTGCTGTGATGCTTTCATTCGGAGTTATGCTCCTTTCAAGTGACTCTTTCACGATAACCGGTGCACAGATATCCCTGCTTTTTTTCATAAGTCACCTACTGATATTACCTTTCAATTGGAATTTTGACCCAATGGCTAAATCACTTGCGCTTTCATTGGACAGGACCCCGTTGTTTCAGCTGACTATGCTGTGGGGAACTCACATACTTGTAGGATCACTGTTCGTTATGTACCTTATCATACGAAGATTCAGAGAGAAAGATGATATCCAGGCAGCCGCTGCAACTGCACGCGGTCCGGTTTCGCGATTCTTTCTCGGGATGAACACAGTCGATCTTTTTGCCGCAGGACTATTCATATGCGGATCATTGTTCGTTCTTCTTCCCGAACTTGTTTATGTTGTGGATATTTACGGCGGACACAAGCGGGCTAACACTATGTTCAAGTTCACCTATCAGGCTTTCGTGATGCTGTCTCTTGTAATGGGCTATGCCATATCCCGTTTAGCTCTGACCAAGCCGGGGAAATCTAAAGTTGACAGAAATTGGTCCTTTGTATCGGTCTTTATGATAATTCTCATGATCGTCCCGATGTATTATACCCAGTTATCTACAGGTCAATGGATAGGTAAACTGGACAGGGCCAACTACAAAGGGCTGGATGGTGTTTCAGGTCTCCCTTCGCCCGATGTTGTTGCAGCTATTGACTGGATAAACGAGAATATAGACGGACAACCTGTTCTTCTTGAATCGTATGGTGACAGCTATACCGAGTATTGCAGGCTGACAGCATTCACAGGCCTGAGAACGATCGTAGGATGGCAGACTCATGTGTGGCTCTGGCGAACGAGCAAGAATGTAAACGGATACGGTGATATAGTTGCACCAATGCAAAGTGTTGTAAGGTCGATCTATGAATACACTGATGAAGCGAAGGTAGCCGGTTATCTTGATAAATACGAAGTCGAATATATAGCTGTAGGTCGCAACGAAAGAACAAAGTTTCCGAACATCAATGAAGACATGCTGAAGAAACTCGGACCTGTCATTTATTCAAATGAATCGCTTTATATAATCAAAGTGGAGTAAAGAGCTTCCTTCGGTCTATGACACGCTTCGCCTTGCCCTCGCTTCTCGGGATCGACCTGGGTTCCACAAGCCTGATCCTTGCGCTTACACCGATAGCGGATTGTATCTCATGCCTGAGCTGATTCTCATACTTCTCTATATCCTTGACAGAGTCTGAAAAGAATCGCCCTGTCATTTCGACATCGATCTCCATTACATCCAGGTTGTCGACCCTGTCAATATAGATCATATAATGTGGCTCAACATTGTCGAACGCGAGAAGCACCGATTCTATCTGGGAAGGGAAAACATTCACACCTCTGATGATCAGCATATCGTCCGAGCGGCCCATGACCTTATCCATGCGAACCAGCGTTCGACCGCACGCGCATTTACCATAATGCAAACGAGTCAAATCTCTGGTCCTGTACCTTATCAGCGGAAGCGCTTCCTTAGTGATGCAAGTGAATACCAATTCGCCTATACTGCCTTCGGGAAGTACTTCACCTGTTTCAGGATCGATTATTTCCGGCAAAAAGTGATCCTCCTGTATATGCAGCCCACAGTTGCATTCACAGTTCATCGACACACCCGGTCCCATCGTCTCGGAGAGTCCGTAGATATCATATGCTCTTATTCCAAGTTTCTCTTCTATCTGGAGTCGCATCTCTTCTGTCCAGGGCTCTGCTCCGAAGATCCCGACACGCAGATCGATCTGGTCTTTGGTAACGCCCATCAAAGACATCTCATCTGCCAGGTGAAGAGCATATGAAGGAGTGCATGCCAGTACTGTTGGTTTGAAATCGACCAGGATCTCTATCTGTCTCCTGGTGTTTCCGCCCGAGATCGGGATAGTTGTCGCACCGACCCTCTCTGCGCCGTAATGGAGTCCTAGTCCTCCCGTAAAGAGTCCGTATCCGTAAGCAACATGTATCATGTCACTGCTCGTAACACCGGCATTCTTAAGACACCTGGCAACGCATTCAGTCCAGATCTCAATATCGTTTTCAGTATATCCTACAACAGTCTGCTTGCCCGTTGTCCCCGAAGAAGCATGGACACGCACCACCTTATCCATTGGTACTGCAAAAGTATTGAAAGGGTAATTGGCACGAAGATCACTCTTGAGCGTAAAGGGAAGTTTCTTAAGGTCCTCGACAGTCCTGATATCGTCGGGTGTAACTCCCGTTTCCTTCATTTTATCTGTATAATAACCGACATTACCGTAAACTCTGGAGATCACATCACGAAGTCTGCTGTTCTGCAAGTGTCTCAGATCATGACGAGACATCGTCTCAAGCTCTTCATCCCAATAAACCGACATTCGGCCTCCTACTCATTAAAATCAATTATAACATTGACTGCTGTTAAGACTCCGAAATCAACAACTTTGATATACTCATACTCAGGAGGTTCTTCCATTTTCGCTGCATTATCTATTTCGATCACAGGTAACATTCCGTCAGGCGTTGATTCCGGTGCTTGCGAAAGATCAAACTCAAGTTCACTCAAATCAACAAGGCCTTGTCCGAGAGTTTCTCCCGATTTGATATCGAGCACTGCTTCTTGTGAAACACTATATACTCCGGTCAGTTTAAGAGTATGCCCATTAAGAAAAAACTGCTTTCTGCCTGTAAATCTGATTCCCGTCATATCGAAAGTTTCATCACTGCTTAAAGTTAGTGTCGTATTACCGTCAGTTGTGAATACGTCCGACATTGATTCTTTCGAGGCAAAATCACCACCTTCGACACCGGGGTTATCATCTTTCCCGCATCCTGCAGAAAGAATTGCAACAGAAAGGACTGCGACAGATATGATGATCAGACTAAAATCAACATTTATCTTTCTCCCGAATAACATAAATAAACACCTCGTTTACTGTTTATTCTGACCCATCAGTTCAGTCAGTTCAGTCAGTCATCACCCATCGCATCGAAACGATCTCTCATCGACAGAGCGCGTCCCGTACCTATCGCGACGCACGACTCGGCATCATCAGCCACAACAACCTCTATACCTATCTTCTCAGCAAGCATCCTGTCAAGCCCATATAGCAGCGCACCGCCTCCGGTAAGAACGATCCCTCTCTGACTGATGTCAGCCATGAGTTCAGGCGGCGTCCTCTCAAGAACCGAGTGTACTGCTTCAAAAATCTGTGCCACAGGTTCCTCTAGTGCTTCCTGAAGCTCTGATGAATAAACAGTTATTGTTGCCGGCATTCCCGTTATCAGATTCCTTCCGCGAACATCAAGTGAAATATCCTCATCACGCGGATACGCTGACCCGATCTTCATCTTCAGTTCTTCCGCAGTCCTGTCACCTATAAGAATACTGTGCTTGCGCCTTATGAACTTGACTATAGCCTCATCAAATTTGTCCCCGGCTACTTTAAGTGAATAATCCACAACAGGTCTGCAAAGAGAAATAACCGCTATATCTGTTGTGCCTCCGCCGATATCCACTATCATGCTTCCGCAGGCTTTCGCGATATCTATCCCGGCTCCTATAGCGGCAGCGATAGGCTCTCTTATAAGATAAACATCCTTGGCACCGGCATGCCTGCAGGCATCTTCAACAGCCTTCTGTTCGACCTGAGTGATAACACTCGGTACACATACCATGATCGTAGGCTTAAAATACTTAGCCAGGCTTCCTTTAAAGACTCTTCGTATAAACTCCTTAAGCATGACTTCTGTTACTTTAAAATCCGAGATAACACCATCACGCAAAGGCCTTATTGCATCAACCGTTCCGGGGGTCCTCCCAAGCATCAGGCTGGCGTTCTCTCCAACAGCCAGAACTCGTCCGGTCCGCGAATTTATTGCGACCACTGACGGTTCCCTGAGGACCACTCCCTTTCCTTTGACATAAATCAGTACAGTAGCGGTACCAAGATCGATACCAATATCCATTCCTAAACCCATTTGCTCATCCCTTCTGCTGCGAATACTGACTAACTGTCTAAAGTCAATATCAGCCGTTAAAAACACTGACATATATGATACAACATTTTCGGGAAAAATGCACTATTGGAAAGGTTCTTTACCTTCTCTGTGCACAGATATCTCATCGATCACTGCACTACCTCTGAATTTCAGGAGAAACACGGCTATCTCCGCGATCTCTTCCGGCAGTATCATGCCGTCCGGTTTGAGATCAGGTCTTGCTATTTTGACCATATCGGTAAAAACACCACCCGGGCAAATAGTATGTACCCTTATATTTTCCTTATAAACCTCATTTGCGAGCGACTTGCTGAATCCCAGCAAAGCATGTTTCGAAGCTGCATATGCTGCCTGGAGAGGATAACCCTTGTGCCCGACAACTGATGAAATATTTATGATTGCCGCATTCCCGGACAGCCTGAGAAACGGCAGAGCCTTCTGGCAAAGAATAAAAGGCGCACGCACATTTATGCTGTATATCCGGTCCAGCTGTTCGGGTGTCGTATCTTCAAACGGCGTACTGAGAGCAATTCCTGCGTTATTTATAAGTACATCGGGATTTCCGAAATCTTGTGCTATCCTGTCCATGCAGCTGAAAAGAAATCCGTCATCTCTTAGGTCACCGGGAAGAACAAAAACCTCTCCCCCTGCTTTCCTGACTGATGTAGCAGTCTCATTCAGGTTATCCTCATTGTTACCTCCGCAAAGTGCTATCCTCGCACCTTCCTTAGCAAGAGCCACAGAAAGTGCTCTTCCGATGCCGCCTCCGGCTCCTGTGATAACGATGACCTGATCTTGCAGTCTGCTTTCCATCATTTCGCCTCCCTTACCCTTATCGTATATTCTACAGAGTCTGCTCAGTTCTTGCAATGATATCGTTCTGCGATGCAACAGACAGCTGGTTGAAAAACGTGGAATACCCAGCGACTCTTACGATCAGATCACGGTGATCTTCGGGATGTTTCTGTGCGTCAAGAAGGATCTGTTTGGAGATGACGTTGTATTGGACATGGAAGCCGCTCAGTCTGTCAAAAAACGCGCGGATAAGAGCGATAAGCTTTACACGATCCTCTTCTTTTTCAAGCAGCACCGGAGATATCTTCTGGTTGAGCAGGACACCGCCCGTTATCTCCACGGTCCTAAGCTTGGATACCGACTTAAAAACACTTGTCGGTCCGCTGACATCAGCTGATCGTGCAGGCGAACATCCTTCCGCAAGTGGTTCACCTGCTTTTCTCCCGTCGGGAGTAGCCGGCGTCGACGCACCCTGCGCAACATTGGCAGCGACTGAAGATGTCCCCGGATAATAGTTCCCTCCGATGACCCCGCGACCCGATCTGGTATTCCTGTATTTTTTTATTTCATCCAGATATGTGTCATAACCCCTTACCACCAGTGAATCCACGTAATCGTCGTCGTTACCATACTTCGGTGCCTCCCTGAGCAGTTCGCGTACATGTCCGCCGTTTTCTGTTTCAAAATCCGATGTCAGGGCCTCCCAGAGGGCTTCTTTTGAGATCCTTTTCTCGTCAAAAACATGCTTCCTGATCGCTGCAAGTGAATCACCGAGATTTGCGATACCTACCTGAAGCTGACTTACCATGTCGTACACCGCACCACCCTCTTTCAGGTGTTTTCCCCGGCTGATACAGTCATCTACCAGGGCAGAACAAAGGATGTCCGGGACCTCCTGTTCAATGACCATATCGGCACATTGATCCAAAATAACGCCATGACGGATCAGCTGCCTCGCAGCCTTGTCCCAGGACGCCAGTACTTCGTCAAAGCTTTCTGTTTCTGTAAAATGCTTATCGATCTCACAGACCTTTTTTCCTGTATTCAAATCTACACCTTTGTTCATCGCTATCAAAAGAGTCTTGGGGAAATTCAGGTAGCTCATACCGGTGCATCTGTATCCCCATTTGCCCGGGACCCCGATCTCAACGCAACCTACTGCGCAGTATCCGTAAGCATCCTCGCGCGAAACTCCCTGGCGCATCAGAGAAGGGATGTTGATCTCATCGTTATTGAATGCCGGCATCCCGAATCCTTCCCCTATAACTTCCATACACTTGTTCATGAAATCCGCAGGCATTTCGCTGAAATAGCGGACAGTCAGATTTGGCTGCGGAAGATGCACATTCCCCACTGAAAGCAATATCAGTTCAGACAGCCGGTTTATCGCACTTTTACCATCTACGGTCTGCCCCGCGATCGTCACATTCTGATACATCGGGCTGCCCGCGGCAAACCTCGAGTGCCCCTTACTGCGCACTTTATTTATTGTAAGTGTCTTAAGCCACAGATTTTCCAGCAGCTCCACAGCACTGCTCTCAGACATACCTTGTCCGATGCTGTACTCATAGTACGGCAGGCAGTATTGGTCCAGTCTTCCGAACGACATGGAATGCCCGTTCGACTCTATCTGCAGGACCAGATGGATCAGCCACACGCTCTGAAGCGCTTCATGGAACGAATCTGCCGGATGCGCAGGGACCTTTCTGCATATCCTTGCGATCTCTTTGAGCTCATCAGCTCTTTTTGCAGAAGCATCCTTTGCCAGATCGTCAGCCAGCTCAGCATACCGCCCTGCAAAACGTATAACGCTTTCGATAACGATAATAAGTGCTCTGTAAAAATAGCTTTTCTTCAGGTCTTCAAAATCCGTCAGCTCCAGACTGTTAAGATGTTTTCTTACCCGATCAAGATATGAGCTCAGTCCGTATTTCAGAACGCTCTCATAATCTACGGCCAGATGTCCGTCGCCTGAAGTTATATTGCCTTCGTTTCTGATTATCCCCAGATCGTAGATCAGTCTTGATCCGTCCGGATAAGCAGCGTAAGCTTTATCCTGAAGTGTGCGCCCTTTCCAGTATGGATATATTTCACTCAGAGCAGACTTGCTGTCCTCTGAAATGCGTACGATGTCCGAAGTGCGGGAATTGAATTCATCCAGTTCGTTTATTATCCAGTCCATAGCATATTCCGGAAAAACAGGTGCCGCTCTGTTCGATGACGCCTGGTTGCCGGCGATAAGTGTCTGCGGTTCTATATAAACAGTCATATTGTCCAGTATCTTCTCCAGCATATATGCTCTCTTAAGGACCGTCTGATCCATCTCATGATCACGGTACGCTTCGGTAGCCAGCACCGCGCGCTCCACACATATCAGCGGAACAGCATCGAGAAGCTCCTCCCGGAAACTGCTGATCCTTTCCGTGCTACACTTAAATTTTCCTGTCTTTCTCACTTTGATATCACTCCTGCTTCCGTCAAAATCTTACTGTACTCCTCAAGCTGCTTCGCTGACAGCGGTTTTACATTTTTATATAAATAATCTTTCCCTGTATACTCGTATTTCTTTTCACCCAGCCGATGGAACGGTAGCAGCTGAACTTGCTTTATTCCCATCTCCGAAAGAGCCTTTGCGAACCCGTAAGCGTCTTCAGACGAATCATTGAATCCCGGGATAACGGGTATCCGCACCACGAACTGCGGATGGTTGTCTTTCAGCCACAAAATATTCTTTCTGATCAGCTTATTGTCCGCACCGGTATATTTAAGATGCTTTTCAGCGTCGTAATGTTTGAAATCTATATATATAAAATCGATCATTCCGGCAAGGCGGGCAAAAATCTTTTCATCGATGTTTCCTGCTGTCTCTGCTGCTATGTGGATCCTTTCGCGTTTCAGTTCACTACAGAGCCCTTCTGCGATTTCAGACTGGAGAAAAGGCTCACCTCCCGTAAGAGTGACCCCTCCCCCGCTGCTTTCATAGAACACCCTGTCCTTAAGGATCTCATCCATTAATTCTCTCACGGAATAGGTCCTGCCGCACACTCTGTCGCCGTCAGGTTCCCTTAAGATCTCCGGCTCAGTGCTCTGGGATTCAGGATTGGAGCACCAGGCGCATCTCAGATTACAGCCTTTGAAAAAAACAGATGTGCGTATTCCCGGTCCGTCATGTATCGAAAATTTCTGTATATTAAAAATCATTGACAGCATTTTATCATTTATGTATACTTTCACCAATATATGTCAGATAAACAGCGCATTTAACACAAATATCGCTCGAA
>JAQVYV010000125.1 GCA_028708525.1 Eubacteriales bacterium | reverse complement strand
AAAGGTATAGAAATACCGGTTCAAGTCATGCAGAAAATCTTATTAGCCTTGCAGAAAAATATAAAGAGTATCAATCTTCTGTTGATCAGCTGAGCCGGTCAATACTTGAAAGATATAAATAAAACAGATCGATGCGGTTCAACAATTCTGCGGATGAGTTTCATTTCACCAACAGAAACAAACCTACTGCGCAAACTGCCATTCCCACTATCTGACGCAGACTGAGTGTCTCCTTGTACAGAAGGGCTCCGACTATTACCAGGACGCAAGCTAAAGCTACACTTGCAAATAAACTTGCAGTACCTATCTTCCATCCTGCCCGGTATATGCAGAGAAATCCGAACTCCAGCCCAACAACCGCGATCCCCAGCGCAATAGCCGTCCAATTCGTTCTTGACAACTCTTCGATAAGATCTTTCTTCCCGCCTGTTATATAGAAAAGGATCACCGAACACACCGCCGCTATGAGATAAGTAACGGAAAGAGAAGCAAACATATCAACATTTCCGGGTGTAGATTTAGTACTGATATTATAGATCGTGTTTGCGGCAACAACAATCAGGACCGGCCAAAGTAAATTCCACATATCATAACCCTTTCTTTTGTACAATAATGTATTATCGTACATTGTTCATACCGGGTCAACAACTGATATACTATTACATAAAATCAGCTAAGAGGTGCACATGAAACTCGGAATAGGGATCGATACAGGCGGAACATATACCGACGCCGTTATATATGATTTTGACAATAGAAAAGTCGTTGCTAAAGGTAAATCACTTACTACTAAGGAAAATCTGGAAATCGGCATAGGAAACGCATTGGATTCGCTGCCTGCAGATCTTATCGGGCAAGCGTCTGTCCTATCTTTATCCACCACTCTAGCCACCAACGCTTCTGTAGAAAACAAGGGCGGACGTGCAAAGCTTGTAATGATCGGATCAAACAGGAAGATCATGGAATGGGTCTATGCGGGAATCGTATATGGGTTGAAAGATGAAGATGTTTTCTGCGTTGATACCAATAGTAGTTTTGACGGCAAAATCATCGACGATCCGGACTGGGAACTAATCACAGCTAAAGAGGATGAATGGTTTTCGGATGCTCAGGCACTCGCTGTTGCTGATGTTTACGCTATGAGGAATGGTGCTGTTTCTGAGCGATCAGCGAAAGAAAAGCTGACTTCTAAATATGCTGTTCCTCTGGTTATGGCAAGCGAACTGGCAAACGACCTTAATGTAATGGAACGCGGAGCAACAGCATTGCTAAATGCCAAGCTTCTGCCGACAATTGAAGAATTTATGGGGGCTGTAAAGGCTGCTCTCAAGAAAAGGCATCTGAATATAAAGGAGATGATCGTTCGCAGTGACGGTAGTCTGATGTCTGACGATATGGCTCTGACACATCCTGTCAAGACTATCCTCAGCGGCCCTGCTGCAAGTGTGATCGGTGGCAGGGGCCTTACCGACTGCAGCGACTGCCTGATTGTTGACATGGGCGGAACCACCACAGATATTTCCATTGTTCAAGGCGGTGAGCCGATAATGACCGACGGGATCCGCATCGGTGGTTTCAGGACCCAGGTCAGAGGGGTTTTCATTGACACGTTCGGACTGGGCGGTGACAGCAGAATAACCGTGGATAACGGAAAAATCGTACTTAATGCCCGGCGGGTCCAACCATTATGTATTGCTGCATCGATGTTTCCGCAGATAGTTAATGAGCTGTCTGTTCTTATCTATAGCAACAGAACCGGCACGCTTCCTTTGTATGAATTTCTGTATCTTGTTAGAAAACCTGCAGATCCCCGGCGTTATAATACCAAGGAGCTTGAATTGATCAGGAAACTGGATAAACGTCCTCTTATGCTTGGCGGAGGTATGCTGGATCTTTACGACATTAAGAGCAAACGACTGGAAGACGAAGGCATCGTTATGCGTTGTGGCCTGACACCCACCGATATAATGCACATTCTCGGTGATTTCACCCGGTATGATAAAACCGCATCTGTTCTCGGTGCGAAATACTTCCTTAAGGTTCTGCCGGAATACAAAGAAACAACGGATGATCTTATGCGATTGTGTAATGATATCTATGATTTGGTTCGCAGAAAATTATATGAGAATATCGTTCGGATCCTTCTTACCAATAAATATCCGAAACTGTTCAGCAAGGGTATTGATGAACAGATGATGATGCTTATCCGCGAAAGCCGGAATGAAGAATCGTTTGGTGGATTTTTCGGTTTTGGTTTTCACACAGATGTTTCTCTTATCGGTATCGGTGCACCTACCCATATTTTCCTTCCTGATGTTGCTGAAAAGCTCGGTACGAAATGCGTCATACCTGATCATGCTGAGGTCGCAAATGCTGTTGGTGCTATAATAGCAGATATTTCTGTTCAGACAGTAGTAAATATTTCACCTGAGCACACACCGAACGGTATATCCGGTTACACGGTCCGAACTGCAGAAGAAACTAAGACTTTCAAATCTCCGGATGAGGCTGTAGCATACGCCGGAAAAGCTGCTGAACTCAGCGCGGTTGCAGACGCCAGGAAGCGCGGTGCTCTCGGTGAGCTTAGAGTTGAAATCATAGTCAAACCTGATACCGCCTACACTAACGAGGGCATTGCGATAGACCTGGGTACCGAGGTTACAGCCTATGTCACGGGCAGGATCTGAACAGACCTCAGGATCGTTTTATCAACTGGTATGTCAGATAGATTTTACCTACAGATATTGATGGCAACACGTATCAACAATGGCAGCAGGAGGTGACGATCAGCCGACTTCTTCAATAAATATCTGCGCTATATCAGGATCGAACTGCGTACCGGAACATTTCCTGATTTCTTCGATAGCTTCATCCTTTGACATCGCCTTACGATAGATGCGGTCTTCTGTCATCGCGTCAAATGAATCGGCAATGGATATGATCCTTGATATAAGTGGTATGTTCTTCCCCTTCAGACCGCGCGGATACCCGCTGCCGTCCCACCGTTCATGGTGACACAGAATATACTCGGCTATAGGAGCCAGATTCGGTGAAGACATAGCTATCCTGTAGCCTATCTCCGGGTGCTTCTTCATCTCTTTCCATTCATCCGGATCCAGCTTGCCCGGTTTCATCAGGATACGTTCAGCAATACCCACTTTGCCGATATCATGTAAGGTTGCAAGAAGCTCAATATGATCAAGTTCTATTTGAGACAAATCAAGCTTTGCTCCAACTTTCTTCGCGAAATAAGCTATTCGTTCCGAATGCGCTTCTGTTTCATGACTTTTATCCTGCATCGTCGCCTTGATAGAAGCTATAACAGCACTATTCGAGCTGCTTTTCTTAAGAAGTTTGCTCTGATTCAGATAGTCCTCAGCTCTCCTACAGGTCAGTGTAAAGTCTTCTTCCGATGATCTTTTAGTTTCCGTCCCGAAAGCAAGATTTATGTGATATGCTTCATTTTCAATTTCCCTGTTGTATAGATCGCAGGCTCGCAAGACCGACTCAATAAACTTCAATGCATCTTTGCTGTCTGTCTTCGGCAAAAGAATACTGAACTCATCTCCTCCTGTTCTCGCGAGAAAATCTCCTTCACGGCAGAATCCGCTTATCAGCCCGGCTGATACTGATATGATCTTGTCTCCTTCCGCATGACCAAAGGAGTCATTTATCAGCTTCAGACCGTTTATATCTACTATCACTACAGTTAACGGAAGCTGACTTTCTATATCCATCCGTCTTATCTCTTTCTCATATCGCCTTCGGTTGTACAAACCTGTAAGGTCGTCATGGTCGATCATATACTGTAATTCACTTTGTGTTTTCTTCAGCATAGTTATATCTCTGGAAACACCAAGGAATCCAATAGGCCGGTCATCCTTATCTCTGATGATCGAGATATTCATTCCAAGCCATATAACAGACCCGTCTGCGCGGTAGTGTTCCAGTTCGATCACCCGCGATCGACCTTTATCACGCTTATCGTCATTAACTAATTCATCCTGAAGAGTGTTGTTTATTATAGCCAAAGAATCCGGTGGAAATTTCTCATCCAGATCACGTTTCAGATGATCCTCAATACTTTCTCCTATAAGGCGTTCGATCGAAGGGCTGACAAATGTTGTATTCATGTTCAGATCAGTTGTCCATACAACATCGGATATATTGTCCGTTATCTGCCTGTATCTCTCCTCCGATTTCTTCAAATCATGCTGAGTACGTCTTACTTCCTGTTGACGCATCAGGATCAGATTAAGGAAAACAGATGCGACCGGGTAGATAAGCATTACAGGCAGCCATATCTGACGAATGACATTCAAATTGTCGGGATATGGCAACAGAATCATACAAGCGATCATAGTTGCATGAACACCCAGACTCATGACATAGACACTTAACCACTTTAATCTTCTGAATCGTGGGTATATCCACTGCCTCCAGAAAATTCCGATAAGAGCACTCGTTATTATGACTGCAAGCCCCGGTACGGAACCTGCGCCACCGATCACCAATCTGTATATGATAGCAGTAACAGAGGTAATAATGACCGGGACAGTTCCGAACATCAATCCGGTAACACTAATAAGGATCGACCTTGTGTCATATACTACACCCGGCTGAAGTGTGAACGGAACGCTCATGATGGCGATACATATCGCAGCGATAAGGACCCCGCTTATGCAAGTTCTGAACCGGCTGAGTTTAGCCGGGATAAAATAAGCGACTTCATAAACAACCGAAAGCATAAGTAACAGGGATGCATTATTGATCAAAGAATTAACAAGATCGCGTTCCATAAAGTATCCTTATCTGTCAGTTCAGACCAATCTGTTACAAATATGGCAGCAATACCAACAGTTGTTCTAATTTTATTATATACAAAATACTGTCGGATAGATAGATACTCATTTTATTGCAGTTGATTAGCAAACGGTAAACTCCCAAAGTAAATTCCACAGTGGAAAGGCATATAGAATTTAATATGGAAAGAAAATAATATAGAATTGAATCTGAGAAATTTTCCTGCCAAAAAAGGAGGGGCATTAATATGTCAGATTCA
>JAQVYV010000124.1 GCA_028708525.1 Eubacteriales bacterium | reverse complement strand
TCCCCATTACTTCGGAAATAGCATTCTTCAATAAGGGGTAATGAGTACAACCGAGAACCAGAGTATCGACACCGGAACTAATAAGCGGATCAAGATAACGCCGGGCTGTCAGATGTGTGATTTCATCGTCCCACCAGCCCTCTTCAGCTAATCCGACAAATAAAGGGCATGCTGCAGAGAACACTTCGATTTCCATGTCCGGCCTCAATGCACGGGCTGAATCGTTCAAAGCTCTGTCATATACATTGCTGGAAACTGTGGCAAGCGTACCTATGACGCCGATCTTTCCGTTTCGGGTCGCACGTACAGCTGCCATTGCTCCGGGGGTTATTACTTCAACTACCGGGACTCTGCTCATGGTTTTCAAGTGTTCATAGGCAAAAGAACTTGCTGTGTTGCAGGCTATCACGATCATCTTGACTCCCTTGGACAGCAGAAACTCAGCATCCTGTTCTGCAAAATGGATGATCGTTTCTCTGGACTTTGTTCCATACGGTGATCTTCCGCTGTCCCCGAAATAAACCGTGCTTTCATTCGGGAGCCGCAAAAGCATTTCCTTTAAGACGGTCAGTCCGCCAAGACCGGAATCGAAAACACCTATCGGGTCAGCCCGGTCAATACTTTCTGCTATAACTTTGCTCATAATATCTCCGTCCTCTTCCGGCTTTCTTTATACTCGATCGCATAATCACAAAGCAGCGCGACCAGTCTGTCACCCGAAACTCCGGAAGCCTCCCACGCCTTTGGGTAAAGACTGATAGACGTGAAGCCCGGGATAGTATTGATCTCATTCAGGAGTATTCTGTCGTTTCTCGTGTCAATGAAAAAATCGACCCTCGCCATTCCCGAGCATCCCAGCGCTTTGTACGCTTTGATCGCATACTTTCTGATCTTGTTCTCCGTATCAGGAATAAGCCTTGCAGGGATACACACGCTTGCAGCTCCGGCGTCAAAATATTTGGTCCTGTAATCATAATAAGCCACACCCTGAGCAGTAAGGATCTCTCCCGGAAATGAAAGAAGAGGCTCATCGTTGCCTAAAACAGCTATTTCGATCTCACGTGCCGGGATCCATTCCTCAATAAGTGTAATATGGTCATACCCGGATGCTTCCGTAAGATGTTTCTCAAAATCATCGGCGGAGTCTGCACGGAAAGTGCCGACGGAAGAGCCCCCGTTATTTGGCTTAATAAAACAGGGATAACCGAATTTGCGTTTGACTTCACGAATTATAGCAGGCATATCATTCAAAATACGCTCCCTTGTTACAGGTATCGATCTGCACACAGGTATTCCGGCTGCCTTAAAAAGTCTTCTTGAAAGCCATTTGTCCATGCCAAGAGCTGAAGCGGCAACATTGCATCCGACATAAGGTATTCCTGAAAGCTCGAGTAACCCCTGAACTGTGCCGTCTTCGCAGTTTATACCATGTATCACCGGGAAAATAACGTCCGGGACTTCTCCTGCAACAGAAACGATAAAATCTCTGACGGATGTTCCTCCGCTCTGAGAAGAGCCAACTGTCTGCAGCAAATTATCCTGTACCGCCCACTTGTCGTCCCTTATGTCCTCATCTTCTCCGGCAAAAAGCATCCATCTCCCGTCCGGTTTTATCCCTACCCGAATGACCTGATAACCTGCTTTTCTTAAAGAACAGATAACATTGTATGCAGATCTTAAAGATATAAGATACTCAGTTGAGACGCCCCCGAAAAGCACACATACCTTGGTTTTCCCTGCTGCTTTGTTTCTACCGGTTTTCTTCGAACTGCTGTCTTCCATAAAATCCATTCCTCCGGTGTTTAAAACTTATACTCATTAATAATGACCTGTTGTCTGAGTTCCCGTACTTGCTCCGCGCTGACATACCCAACTTTATCGAAAACTGCGTTTGATGCTGCACAAGCGACGGCAAGAGACAAAGCACTGCGGTCATCTTCTCCATTTGCGACGGCAAAAGCAAATCCTGCCGTAAAGCTGTCTCCTGAACCTATAGTATTGACAGGAATGACAGGCAGCGGATGAGCAAAGAATGTTGAATCGTCCGTACACAGAACAGCCCCTTTATCGGAAAGAGTGATTGCTTTGACCGGTATATCCAAAGATCCCGAAGCCAGAGCTATGTCGGAGATGTCTCGGTCTGTGATCCTGTTGTCATAAGACGGCATATAGCCCGTGATAGCAGAAAACTCTCGTATATTGGGTTTGATGAAAAAAGGTTCAGCGGTCACCCCGCTCATAAGCGCCTCAGCTGATGTATCCAGAAAGCATTTAGCCCCGAATGACTTCGCCTTCCCAATAAGATATGCATATGTATCGGAACTAAGTCCTGAAGTCAGCCCTCCTGAAAAAACCACACAGCTCTCTTCTCCTGCATTTCTCAAATATCTTTCAATAATGTCAGCGATCTGTGCCAGATCCTCATATCCTGCCGCAGGACCCTGCTCCAGGATCTCAGTTTCACGGGAATTATTCATCTCAAGTATATTTATTGAACTCCGTGTTTCACCCTCCAGGAAAACAGGTTCGGCGTATATTCCGTGCGATTTTAAATCTTCAAGAATAAATTTCCCCGCGTTTCCGGCAAAAAACCCCGTAAGATGCACCTCGGCTCCAAGTATCGACAAAACCCTTGCGACATTGACACCCTTACCGCCTGCGCTGACAACAGGATCAGAGCAGCGGTGAAATCCGCCGGGAAAAAGCTCTGCAAGCGAATAATTCCGGTCCACTGCCGGACTAAGACAAATCACCAGGATCTCGGGTACCCCTTCGGTTTTCAAGTACTGCCTCCTTTGCCTTGTTTAATGAAAGACAAATCATATACTCAGCACATAATTATATCGCAAGTTACTAAAGTAAGCCATAGCCGGAGAGAGCCGGAGGGGACGGGGGCTCAAAACCCCCGGCCCCACTGACGATCAAGTGGTATAATATTATGATGATTTTATGGAGAGGAGTTCAAATGAAGGAGACAAAGGCAATGAATAAGAACATTCCTTCGTCATTGATTTTGGCGGCTCATATAAGTACCGGATCAGTGATCATGGAAGTCGCACTTAAAGCAAACATTGAATCAGCATTGTGGATCCCCGGTATTTTCTATACGATCCTCTTCTCAATAACAGCAGGAACTCTGATCCATGCGCTCATTAGTCTCACAAACCTTAAGGCAAGGACGATACTGACCCCGATAGCTCTGGGGCTGGCATCGCTCTTGTTTTCCTCCCAGTTGATATACTATGAGGTATTCAGGACATTCTACACGGCCTTCTCTGTGATGGAAGGCGGAGGGCAGATAGTTCAATTCTACAGAGAGATATTTCAGACTATAGTATCCAATCTGCATTGGATAGCATTAATATTTTTGCCATTTGCTGCATATTTCTTCATACCGCAGGAAATCAGAAGATCAGTACCGAAAAGACCACACGTTCCCCTGATATCAGTTTCATCAGCACTGATATCGTTTCTGGCAGCCATCTTTTTCCTGAACACAGGCAGCAGAGAAGCAAACTCGCCATACGACCTGTACTACAGAAATGCGTATCCCAATTACTCTGTAATGCATCTGGGATTGATCACAACGATGCGGCTTGATATCCAGCGTACTCTGCTGGACATTGATGAGGGAAACAGAGGTCCAAGGATCGAACTGACCCCTACGAGCGCACCTGAACCAACACTAACTCAGCCGTCGATATCTCAGGATGCTACACCTCAGCCAACCGTTTCACCGACACCTGAGCCGGAATACAACACAATGGATATCGACTTTGCGGAACTGGAAAGAAGCGCAGCAGGTGAAGAACTGAAGCTTGCGCACAGATATTTCGGGTCACTACAACCGACACTCAAGAATGACTACACCGGAAAATTCAAAGGGTACAATCTTATCCTGATAACGGCGGAAGCATATTCGCACTATGCTGTGGACAGAGAACTGACACCCACGTTTTATAAAATGACACACGAAGGTATGAATTTTACGAACTTTTACAATCCGTACTGGCCGGTCAGTACTTCGGACGGTGAGTATGTTGCAACATTAGGACTTATACCCAAACCGGGAGTCTGGAGCATGAAAGTATCCGGATCCAAGTACATGCCTTTTGCCATGGGAAACCAACACCGGAAGCTCGGATACGTGACCTACGCATACCATAATCACACCTACACATATTACGGAAGGGACGTATCACACCCGAATCTCGGGTACATTTATAAAGGTTACGGAAACGGACTCAAGGTGAAATACATCTGGCCGGAATCGGATCTGGAAATGATGGAGCTCTCTATCCCTGACTATATCGGCAGTGACAAATTTCACGCCTACTACATGACAGTCAGCGGACACCTCGCGTATAACTTCTACGGGAACCAGATGGCAGTGAAGAACCGTTCATACGTTGAAGATCTTCCCTTTACTGAAGCGGCGAAAGCATATCTTGCAACTCAGATCGAACTTGACAGGGCACTGGAGTATTTGCTAGAAGAACTGACAAAAGCGGGTGTCGCAGAGAAGACACTTATCGTAGTAAGCGCGGATCACTACCCCTACGGACTAAAGAAAGCGGACATCGACAACCTGGCCGGACATACAGTCGAAAGTAATTTCGAACTATATAAAAGCAGTCTTCTGATATATGCCAAAGGCATGGAACCGATCACGATAGACAAGCCTGTCTCCGGTATGGATATAATCCCGACCATCAGCAATCTGTTGGGCCTTGAATATGATTCCAGGCTCCTTATGGGATCGGATATTTTCTCCGATGCCCAACCATTGGTAATATTTGACAACCGGAGTTTTATTACCGATAGAGGAAAATACAACTCGCTGACCAGAGAATTCACACCGTTAGAAGGGGTTGTTGTCGAAGACGGCTACGTGAAAGAGATTTTGGATGTTATAGACAAGAAGTTTTATTTTTCCGCCAAAATTCTTGATCTGGATTATTATGCTGAGGTTATTCCAAGATAGACGCTGTTGTGGTATGATATTCATGTTTTCGAAATGAAAACACAGGCACAAGATACGGAAGCATAGCTCAGCTGGTTAGAGCGCTCGCTTCACACGCGAGAGGTCACAGGTTC
>JAQVYV010000015.1 GCA_028708525.1 Eubacteriales bacterium | reverse complement strand
AGATGGACTCATTAAAGTTGAAGGAAGAAATATAAGAATAATTGATCTTGCTGAACTTGAGCACGGAGCACTTGAAGGCTATTCTGACTGATAAATAGTAGAACATATTGGGTATTGACTGTCATTATTTGTTATCTAGTCCAATTTTGGGGTAATTGTAATATTTGCGTTTTCAAAAAGTAATTTTATGGTTATAATTGATTCATGATTATTTCCTGCCGGTCAGGAACCTTATTTATCCTTGAATAGTTTGAGGGAACAGATGGAGCTTTTGCGAAGAAAGATCAGGGAAAAGGGTATTGTCGTTGACGAAGATGTATTGAAAGTCGACAGTTTCCTTAACCACTGCATCGATCCTAAACTTATGCAGGCGATAGGGAAAGAGTTTGCCGACAGATTTCGACATGACGGTGTTACCAAGATACTTACGATCGAGTCTTCAGGAATAGCTCCTGCTGTTTTTACCGGTCTGGAACTTGATGTTCCGGTGGTTTTCGCCAAGAAGGACCTTTCCAGAAATATGAGCTGTGATATCTATGATGCCTGTGTTCATTCCTTTACTAAGGGAAGGGATTATATGGTGTGCGTAAGTAAAGAATATCTGAATGATACCGACAAGGTGCTGATCATCGATGATTTTCTTGCCAATGGCCGGGCTGCTGCCGGATTAGGTGAGTTAGTCACTATGTCAGGAGCAAGTGTTGCCGGTATAGGTGTCGTGATCGAAAAAGGATTTCAGAAAGGCGGAAGCCTTTTAAGGGAAATGGGTTTTAGGGTAGAAGCCCTTGCCATAATAGATAGTATGTCTGAGAACGGAATTATTTTCAGAAATGAGGAGGAGAAGAGAAAATGAGTTGGAAGAAAGTATGGATCACAGTTCTGGCACTGGTGCTGACAGCAGGATTGCTTGCGTCATGTCAGCCTGCTACAGGTGAACCGAGCGGAACATCATCACAGGAGCAGAGTCAGGCTCAGAGCCAGCCGCAGGAGAAGTTGAAAGTCGGTATAGTTTATATCTCGCCTAAGGATGACGGCGGATGGTCGCAAGCACATTCAAGAGGCTTTGAAGAAGCTGTTGCTGCGATAGGTGCTGACAAAGTTGAACTAAATGAGATCGAGAGCATAGAAGATACTGATCCGGCTGGAACTGAAACAGCTATCCGTACATTGATCGCAAACGGAAGTGAAATCATATTCGCTACCAGCTGGGGATATATCGATACTGTTGAGATGCTTGCAGATGAATTCCCGGATGTAAAGTTCGAGCATTGTTCCGGATATAAAAGTGCGGACAATTTCGATAATTATTTTGCTCAGATCGAACAGGCAAGATATCTAACAGGTATAATTGCAGGTTATGCTACGAAAACTGATAAGATCGGATATGTAGGAGCTCAGCCTCTCGCTGAGGTCGTCAGAGGTCTCAATGCTTTTACTCTTGGTGTCCGTTCGGTCAATCCCGATGCTGAAGTACATGTTCTTTTCACCGGAAGCTGGTTCAATCCTGAACAAGAAAAGGCAAATGCAGAAGCTTTGATCCAAAAGGGATGTGATGTCATGTCACAGCATCAGGATTCACCTTCAGCTCTTATAGCTGCAGAAGAAGCCGGTATACTGGGTTTTGGCTATGATAATCCGATGGGTTCATTTGCACCGAATGCTTACCTGAGTGCTCCTATATTTAATTGGGGAAAATATTACGAATCGAAAATACAGGCTATGATCGACGGAACATGGTCGGTCATGCAGTCGTGGGATGGTCTTGAGACCGGTGTTGTTGAACTCGACACGTTGTCTGACAAAGTCCCGCAGGAAGCTAAAACAAAGATCGATGAGATCAGACCTTTACTTGAAGAACAGGGTAATGCATATTTCTTTACCGGTCCTTTAAAAGATAATAAAGGAAACGATGTTCTGGCTGATGGTGTTGCTCTGACTAAGGACGAGCAGTTCGCTATGGATTGGCTGGTAGAAGGTGTTGTCGGAGAGCTGCCCTAAACATTGACAATCGATAAATGATACATTAAAGTTATGTGGTGCCATCCTAATAAGATGGCACCACCAATATTTACTCTGAATCAACTTATATTCGAAGAGGGGCAAATGATCAAATCAGTTCAGGGATGTTCTGAAACAGAAAATCAAATAAAGCTTGATCTTGACGATAAATTTCCTGCTATCGAAATGCACGATATATCCAAGAGTTTTGGTGCAGTCCATGCCAACAGAAATATCAACTTTTCGGTTTCCAAGGGTGAAATACATGCTTTGCTGGGAGAGAATGGCTCCGGTAAAAGTACTTTGATGAACATTTTATCCGGGATATATTTCCCGGACAGCGGTGTAATAATGCAGGATGGGATCCCTGTTTATTTCAGATCGCCCAAGGAATCAATAAAACACGGTATCGGAATGGTCCATCAGCATTTTATGCTTGTTGAGGAATTGACTGCAGTTGAGAATTGTATTCTTAACAGGAAAAGTGTTCTTGTTGACCTAAAGAAAGAGGCTGAACAATTATCTAAGTTTGCACATCGTTATAACATTGCCATAGATCCTCTTACGAAAGTCAGGAAAATGTCTGTCAGCGAGAAACAAACAGTTGAGATACTTAAGGTCCTTTATATGGGAGCGAGTATATTAGTTCTTGATGAACCCACTGCAGTTCTTACTCCTCAGGAAATAGACAGACTCTTTGTTATATTAAGGAAAATGCGCGACAACGGATGCTCAATAGTTTTTATAAGCCATAAGATGAATGAAGTCATGGATCTTTGCGACCGAGTTACTGTTCTTCGCAAAGGGCAAACGATTGGGACGCGTCGTATCAGCGAAACCACTCAGCATGAACTTATTGAAATGATGGTGGGAAAGAGCATCGAGTTATCTATTGACAGACCGAAAATAATTAACAAGGAAAATTGCCTCAAAGTCAGAAATCTAACTGTCAGAGATGCATTTGGATTCCCGAGACTTAATGATATTACTTTTTCTCTTGATCATGGAGAGATCCTTGGTGTTGCAGGTCTTGCAGGAAGTGGACAGAAAGAGTTGTGCGAAGCTATTGCCGGTCTTCAGAAGAATGTTATCGGCACTATCGATTTCCAAGGCACATCGATAATGGGTAAAACACCACGTGAAATAATCAAGATGGGCATAAGCATGAGTTTTATTCCTGAGGATCGTCTTGGAATGGGGCTTGTTTCTACAATGGATATCGCTGACAATATAATGCTGAAGGATTACGCATTTCATTCCGGACCTTTTCTTGACAGAAAATCAGCCAGAATGAAAGCGAAAGAAATCATTGAAAGGCTTGATATAAGCACCCCGGGGATCCACCATGTCGTTCGCAAACTTTCAGGCGGAAATATACAGAAAGTCATACTCGGAAGGGAAATAAATCTGAATCCAAAGCTCTTGATAACTGCTTATGCAGTGAGAGGGCTCGATATAAACTCATCATATACGATTTATGATCTGATCAATGAACAGAAAATGAAAGGTGTAGCAGTACTTTTTATCGGAGAAGATCTTGATGTTCTCCTTGAACTATGTGACAGGATCATGGTTTTGAACAGCGGGAAAGTTACCGGTATAGTTGAAGCAAGATCGTCCGGTAAAGAGGAGATAGGCATGCTTATGTCTTCCGGCTCTTCATTTGAACTTGATAACGAGGTGACCGCCTGATGATCAGAATTGCGAAGAAAGATGACTTGAGCGGCCTTAAAGCAAATCTGCTGAGAGTATCTGCGGTTCTTCTTGGAATGATAGCGGCAGGTATACTTATGCTTTTTATTGGATTTGATCCTGTTGTTACATACCGGGAAATGTTTAAGGGTACTTTCGGAAGCAGTTACGGGCTGATAAATTCTGTTAATATTGCTATACCATACCTTATTATAGCTCTTGGTATATCCATCGCTTTCAGCATGAAATTCTGGAATATCGGAGCTGAGGGACAACTGGTCATGGGAGCTGTTTTTGCGACATATGTCACAAGAATACTTCCGCCTGAGACTAACGGGATTTTACTGATGGTCCTGATGGCACTTGCCGGAATGGCAGGAGGAGCTTTCTGGGCTTTGATCCCGGGTCTTTTTAAAGCTTTTTCCAACACGAATGAAACCTTGTTCACATTGATGATGAATTATGTTGCTATTAAATTTACACTTTATTTGAGATCGATACTTTGGAAAGATCCGGCAGCCAAGGGGTTTCCGAAAATCGCTTCTATTCCGGTACAATCAAGGTTGCCAAAGGTTTTCGGTATACATATAGGATGGATCATTGCGCTGATTCTTGTTGTCATTGTCTTTGTGCTTATGAAGTACACGAAGAAAGGATACGAGACGAGAGTAGTCGGGGCAAGTGAAAACACAGCACATTATGCAGGAATGAATGTCAAGAAAGTTTTGATTTCAGGAATCATGCTTTCAGGTGCGATATGCGGACTTGCAGGAATGGTCAAACTCAACGGTATGTCATATACTCTTTCTGAAGCAATTGGAGGTGGTGACGGATTCACTGCAATAATTGTTGCCTGGCTTGCACAGCTTTCTGCGCCGGTGATGGTTCTGGTGTCTTTTCTTTTTGCAGCATTGAAGCAAGGTGCTCAGACTATTGAACTTACGATGAAAATACCCTCTTCCGTAACTGATATCATTCAGGGGATGATATTGTTTTTCGCATTGGGAAGTGAGTTTTTTATTAGGTACAGATTTGTTTTAGACTCCAGAAAATCGCACATTTCCTCTTCGGAAAATAAAGGATCATCTGCAATTGAGAGTTCCGGCAAAATCAATGAAGGAGGAGACCATCAATGAATGATAACCTGATCTATGTCACTATTGCTTTATTCATTGCTTCTGCTATCAGGATAAGTCTGCCTCTTCTTTTAGGAGCTTTGGGTGAAACTATTACTGAAAGAGCGGGAAATCTGAACCTTGGTGTAGAGGGAATGATGCTGATGGGTGCTTCGGCAGGCTTTCTGACTGCAGTGAGAACTCAAAGCGTTCTGCTCGCACTTCTGGCGGCTATGCTGGCCTCAGGATTTGGAGCTGCTCTGTACGGTATGCTGACGATAACTTTCAGGACCAATCAGATAGTTACCGGACTTGCTCTAACGATATTCGGAACAGGATTTGCGAATACTATGGGTAAAGCATCTGTTCTCGGGAAACCTCTTTCTTCGCACGCAACACCCGCTAATATCAAGAGCTTTTTCGCAATAAAGCCTCTGAGTTTCGATATATCGGCAATTGAAGGGAAACCTGTTATCGGGCCTGTTATTAAATTCATAAGCACAGCTTTTCTACAGCATAATATTTATGTGTATGGCGTTATTCTTCTGGCTGTTTTACTTACTGTTTTTCTCTATAAAACACGTGCCGGCCTTAACCTGAGGACGGTAGGTGAAAATCCGTATGCTGCTGATTCAGCAGGAATAAATGTGATACGGATCAAGTATACTTATGTTATTGCAGGAGGCATGCTGTGCGGACTTGCAGGAGTATATATGTCTATGGTCAATATAGGATCATGGGTAGACAACATAACTGCCGGTAGGGGATGGATTGTTGTTGCACTTGTTATTTTTGTCAGATGGGATCCGCTAAAGGCTATTCTCGGTTCTTTCTTCTTTGGTGCTCTGGAGGTTTTAAAGTTTTATCTTGATATAGTTCCTGCGCTTAAAAGCTCGTTGTTCTTTAATATGTATTTTCTTGAAATGTATCCTTACATCATGACCATAATAGTTCTGGTAATCACTTATGCATCCAAGAAAGGGACTTGGGTCGGTCCCGCTTCTTTGAGTCTTCCATATTTCAGAGAAGAAAGGTAGTTTATGTATGGTGTATAATACTATTGTAAAACATAAGAAAGGCATATGATCAATGGCTGAAACGCTTTTACAGGACGCCATTAAGTTTTTTTCGGAACTTTTCGAAAATCTGAGAACAGGTATTTTGTTCTTCGGAGGGCCTTTTGATATTTTTCTTGCTGTTCTGGATATTTTTATAACAACTCTTGTTATCTATTATTTGCTGAAACTAATACGCGACTCAAGAGCATGGCAGGTACTTAAAGGAATACTGTTGATAGTAGTGCTTTCTCAACTGTTTTCGCTGATAGGGTTTCAAACTATTGGATTTATTTTGTCAAGCACCCTTTCAGTTTTAGCTATTGCGTTCGTAGTTCTTTTCCAACCCGAACTCAGAAGAGCTCTTGAAACTGTTGGCAGAAATTCATTCAATCTGATATCAGGAATGGTAAATCAGGAACCGATCAAGACTATGAACAGCAGACATGCGATGATAGATTCGATAGTCAGAGCAGCAGCGGGAATGGCTGAATCTTATACCGGAGCTCTTATTATTATTGAACGTGATACAAAATTAGGTGAGCTTGTTGAACAGGATAATGCTGTTCTGATCGATTCTGTAGTTTCGCCGTCAGTGCTGATGCAGATATTCTATAAAGGGTCACCATTACACGACGGTGCAGTTCTGATAAGAGACGGCAGGATCTATGCGGCTAAATGCCATGTTCCTTTGTCTGATAATTATCATTTGCGTAAAGAGTATGGTACACGTCACAGAGCAGCTATAGGAGTCAGCGAGATGGGTGATGCTATCGCTGTCGTTGTTTCTGAAGAAAGAGGAGCTATTTCGATAGCTATCAGCGGAAGACTTTATACTTTGGATAATCCTGATGCTTTGAGAACTATTCTGCATCGCCAACTTGGCATGTCCGGTGAAAGAGGAGTGATATCTGAGATATTCAGAGGTCCTAAGAGTGATTCAGCTACTCTTAAACTCCCTAAGAAGAACAAAGTACTCATGTTTATAAGTTCTTTACTTATAGCTGTTTTCGTCTGGTTATATGTTCTTATTACCGTGAATCCTGTTGAGACTAAGGATTTTTCAGTCGCACTTAAAACGACCGGAAGCGAGCATCTGATAAATAGCGGACTTCAAATTTCACTGCCGGTTTCTTCTGTTAAGATATCTGTTGCAGGAAGATCACGAAATCTAAGGAACCTTAGTTCCGGGGATATTGAAGCTGTTATTGATTTTTCTGAGATATCATCTCCTTCAACTGCTAATATTGATGTTGAGATAAAGATAAGAAAGCTTACTTATTTTGAAGTTCGTGAAATATTCCCTGCTAAAATAACAACAATTATTAAGGAACCATAAATATTACCGGGAGGTACGGATGGGTAGATTATTTGGAACAGACGGAGTCAGAGGTGTTGCCAATACTGAACTGACATCAGAACTTGCGTATAAACTTGGAAGATACGGTGCTATCGTTCTTGCAGGAGAAACGAAACATAAGCCGCGGATATTGGTCGGTTCTGACACAAGAATATCATGCCCTATGCTTGAGTCTGCTATGGTGGCAGGTATTTGCAGTGCAGGAGCAGATGCCCTGGTGTGCGGAGTCATACCTACTCCCGGGATCGCAAAACTTGTGAAAATGTACGATTGTGATGCCGGAGTTGTCATTTCAGCTTCGCATAATTCATTTGAATTCAATGGAATCAAATTTTTCAGTTCTGAAGGGTTCAAACTTCCTGACAGAATAGAGGACGAAATAGAAAAAGCGGTCAATGATCCTTCGTCTTGCGATGACAGAAGGCCTTCAGGTACTGATGTAGGACACAGGATAGCGTGTAGTTGTGCATCTTCAGATTATGCGAACGAACTTAAGAAAGCATTTGATATCGACTTGCACGGAATGCGTATAGCTTTAGATTGTGCCAATGGTGCAACATCATTTATAGCACCTGAGCTTTTTGCAGCCCTTGGAGCTGAAGTTTTTACTTCAGCCGCTTCACCTGACGGGACTAACATCAACCACAGATGCGGTTCAACACATCCTGAGGGTCTTTGCGATCTCGTAAGAGAAAACAGATGTGATGCAGGATTTGCTTTTGATGGTGACGGAGACAGGATGCTGGCAGTCGATGAGGATGGTTCGGTCATTGATGGTGATGTTATTATGGCGATCATTGCGGATCACATGAAGAGACATGGAGAACTGAATAACGAAACTCTGGTGGTTACGGTAATGAGCAATTTGGGGTTGGATATTTTCGCTGCAGAACATGGGATCAAGCTTGCTAAAACTAAGGTAGGAGACAGATATGTTCTCGAAGAAATGGTCGCACAAGGTCATTCTATAGGGGGTGAACAGTCAGGCCATATCATTCTGCTTTCTAACACAACTACCGGAGATGGTATGCTCAGTGCTTTGAAACTGCTGCAGGTTATTTGTGATTCCGGAGTCTCATTGAAGGATTCGAAGAAAATAATGAAGGTCCTGCCTCAGGTGCTTAAAGGTGTTAAAGTATCAAATGGCAACAAGGAAGCTGTCATGAACGATCCGGAGATCCTTTCCAAATGTGCAGAGATCGAAACTGAGTTAGCAGGACGAGGAAGGGTGCTTGTCAGAGCTTCAGGCACAGAGCCTTTGATCCGTGTAATGCTCGAAGGCGAGGACACAGATAAAATCACGGAATCTTGTGATTTTATTATATCGATGATATCCGATAAATATAATTGAAATCTATTGAAATAGATTATGCCTTATGTTAGAATACCACGGTACTACGGATGGTCCGCTGCCAAGTGCGTGCATGAACATCCTGAGAAGAAGGGAGGAACGCATAATGGATTTGGTCAAGGCATTAGAACAGGAACAGCTCAAGAATGAGTATACCGATTTGGCTATCGGTGATTATGTCAAGGTTCACCTGAAGATCAAGGAAGGAACCAGAGAAAGGATCCAGATTTTCGAAGGGACAGTTATAGCTCGTAAAGGCAAAGGATTGTCAGAAACTTTCACAGTCAGGAGACTTGCTTCCGGCGTAGGCGTCGAGAGAATTCTTCCTATCCATTCGCCCAAGATCGAGAAAATTGAAACAGTTCGTAAGGGACGGATCAGAAGGGCTAAACTATATTATCTGCGTGACAGAGTCGGTAAGGCTGCTAAAGTCAAGGAAAAGCTCGTTGCAAAGAAGTGATAGTTTATCAGGAGAGAAATGCGGAGGAAGAACCCTCCGCTTTTTTTATGTTTTTTGCAGAAAAGTGATGATCGGCTATGCTTCCCGTTACTTTCATATAATGGTATAGTATAGACAATTATTTAGTTCACCGTCAGAAAGGATCAAAGGATGGAAGTTCAGTGGTTTCCCGGTCATATGGCGAAGGCTTTGAGAGATGTTAAAGAAAGACTTAAATTGGTGGATATGGTCATTGAAGTCTGCGATGCACGTATCCCGGCGTCGAGCCGTAACCCTGTACTTGATGAGATATTGGGCTTGAAGCCCAGACTGATTCTTCTGAATAAGAGTGATCTTGCTGACGGAACTATTACAGATAAATGGATCGAGAGTTTTGGTTCTGCGGGTATTAATTCAATGGCATCGGAAGGAACAGACAGAAATTCTGCCAGGAAAACGATATCTGCATGTCTGTCTATTTGTTCTGATAAACTGGAAAGAGCTAAAGAGAGAGGACAACTTGTGAGACCTGTCAGAGCAATGGTGGTTGGAATACCTAATTCAGGTAAGTCCAGTATCATCAACAGTATCTCCGCCAGAAAAGCTGCAATAACGTCTGATAAGCCGGGCGTGACCCGTTCTCCGCAATGGATACGTGCAGGAAATGAGATGGAACTGATGGATATGCCGGGTGTCCTATGGCCTAAGATCGGTACTATTGAGGGACAGATACTTCTTGCGGCTATTGGTTCAGTTAAGGATTCGGTCATCGATGTTGTCGAAGTAGCTTTTGCGTCAATGAGGATAGTGGCACGTTTATACCCCGAGCTTCTAGAGACAAGGTATAAAATTCACGTTGAGAAAGATATCACAGCGGAGGATTTTGAAAAGGCTGCCTTATTGCGTGGTTGCGTAAGATCCGGAGGGAAAGCTGATCTGGAGAGGTTTTCTAATATTTTTCTTGATGAACTTCGTGCCGGTAAAGCAGGCAGGATGACATTCGAAAGGCCGTGAAATTGTGATAAACAGAGAAGAAGATCTTGTAATTAAATATAGAGACATGTCTGCTCATGAGGATGCTGAATACAATAACGGAGCTGTGTTCATAGCAGGTATAGATGAAGCGGGACGCGGACCACTTGCAGGTCCTGTTGTTGCAGCTGCCTGTATCCTGAACAAGGATGTTAGGATCTTAGGGGTCGATGACTCTAAGAAGTTGAGCAAGAAAAAGCGTGAAGTTCTTTATTCGGAAATCATTGAGAAAGCTCTGGAATGGTCAGTCTGTGCTGTCGACAATTATGTGATCGATGACATAAACATTCTTAATGCCACTAAAGAAGCTATGAGAAGATGTGTTTTAGCGCTCAAGACCAAACCGGATGTGTTGCTGATCGATGCGGTCGACCTTGAAGATACCGGAATCAGAGTCGTTCCTTTGATAAAAGGAGATGCAGTTTCTGCTTCAATAGCAGCAGCATCTGTTATTGCAAAAGTAACAAGAGACAGAATAATGGTCGAATATAGCGAGATATATCCGGGATATGGATTTGAAAAACATAAAGGGTACGGGACTAAAGCTCATTATGATGCGATCGCTAAATACGGAAGAACTCCGATACACCGAAACACTTTTCTGAAATGATATTTCCGGGGCTGAACTCTGCAGATAAAGGAAGATTTGCTGAAGATTTCACTGTTCACTTTCTTATGTTGTCCGGGTATTCTGTGCTTTCAAGAAACTATAGTGTTTACAGGATCGGCGAGATCGATATAGTTGCGCTCAAAGGTGAAACCATTATTTTCATTGAAGTTAAGGGACGTGTGAATGAGGAACTATTTGCCGGATACGACGGACTGGTTCCTTTGAAAAAGCTCAGAAGAATACAACGTACAGCTTCGATCTATATGGATAATAATCAGGTTGGTGATTTAAATTGCAAGATTGTTTTAGCTTATGTGCATATTGCGCGTGATAAATATCATACTAAAATAAACTTTAGAACGCTATTATAACTGATAATATTGATTGTAAAGCTTGAAAAACTGTAATATAATTATCCGAAAGAATACGAATAATGCAAGGAGAAGCATTTGATATGTCAAATATTAGAGTTAGTTTGGAATCAACGGAAATTTTGAAGGCGAGTCTTGAAAAGGAGTATCTCGATTATAAAGCTCGGAATCTTAAGCTTAATATGGCACGAGGTAAGCCGTGCAGAGAGCAACTTGAATTGAGTAACGGTTTGTTGAATTGTCTTGATGAGAAGGATGTTACAGATGAAACCGGGTTTGACTGCAGAAATTACGGACTTGTTGATGGTATTCCTGAAGCTAAAAGATTATTCGCTGAACTCCTTGATGTTGCGGTTGAAAATGTTATTGTAGCAGGAAATTCCAGTCTCAACCTAATGTATGATGTTCTCTCAAGAGCAATGCTTTTCGGAATGAAGGATTCGGTAAAACCGTGGTCAGATGAAAAGAGAATCGTTTTTCTATGTCCTTCTCCCGGATATGACAGGCATTTTGGTGTTACTCAGGATCTTGGTATAGAAATGATAGCAGTACCGATGACTTCTTCGGGTCCTGATATGGATATTGTTGAGAAAATCGCAGGAGCAGATCCTGATGTCAGAGGGATGTGGTGCGTTCCTTTGTATAGTAATCCTGACGGAATAACTTATTCAGAAGAAACCTGCATAAGACTGGCTTCAATGAAGACTGCAGCTCCGGATTTTACGATCATGTGGGACAATTCATATTTTGTGCACCATTTACACGATGAGTTCGATTCTATTCCGGAAATAATTGGAGTGTGTTCAGAACATGGTAACAAGAACAGAGCTTATGAATTTGCATCTACATCTAAAATAACTTGGGCGGGTTCAGGTGTTGCGTGTATGGCTTCTTCTCTTGATAACATATGCCACCAGCGTAAACACATGGGATACCAAAGTATAGGACCGGATAAGGTCAATCAACTACGGCATGTGCGTTTCCTTAAGAATGCAGAAGGTGTTATGAATATCATGAAAAAGCATGAATCTATTCTGCGCCCTAAGTTTGATATAGTTTTGGATATATTGGATAAAGAACTTGGTGAGATGGACCAGGTAGAATGGAACAGACCCAAGGGAGGTTATTTTATAAGCCTGTTTGTCGTTCCCGGTACTGCTTCAGAGGTCGTAAAACTTTGTAAGGATTGTGGAGTTGAGCTGACTCCTGCGGGTGCGACTTATCCTTATGGCAAGGATCCTGATGACAGGAACATAAGGATCGCTCCATCTTTTCCGCCGCTTGATGAACTTGAAATTGCTATTCAAGTCCTCTGCACTGCCGTTAAACTTGCTGCAGTGAGAAAGTCAGTTGCGAAATAAAACCGGGGATGTTGTATAATCATTATGTGTTTAAGTAAAATAATGATCTCCGGAGGAACGAAATGAGAACGACCTACGACAGTCCCTTGAATTCCAGATATGCAAGCAATGATATGAAATACATATTTTCTCCGGATAAGAAATTCCGGACATGGAGGCTTCTTTGGATAGCTCTGGCTGAGACTCAGAAGGAGTTGGGGCTTGAAATCTCTGATGAGCAGATTGATGAGATGAAAGCTAACGCTGATGACATCAATTATGATGTCGCTGAGAAAAGGGAGCAGGAAGTACGTCACGATGTAATGTCGCATGTTTATGCTTTCGGTGAGCAATGTCCGGCGGCAAGGGGTATAATCCACCTTGGTGCGACTTCATGTTATGTTGGTGATAATACCGATCTGATACTTATGAGAGAAGCTCTTACATTAGTACGCAGCGAACTTCTTGCGGTTGTTTCCGGCCTTGCTGATTTCGCAGACAGGTATAAAGAAATGCCCACTCTCGGGTTCACTCATTTTCAGCCTGCTCAACTAGTAACTGTAGGAAAACGTGCGTCACTTTGGATACACGATCTGATGATGGATCTGTATGATCTTGATCATGTGCTTTCGGATATCAGATTTCTTGGGAGCAGGGGAACGACCGGAACGCAAGCAAGTTTTATGTCATTGTTTGACAATGATCATAAGAAAGTAAAGCAACTGGATAACCGTATAGCTAAGAGAATGGGGTTTACTGAAGTATATCCTGTCAGCGGACAGACTTATACTCGGAAGGTCGATTCCCGTGTGCTCAATGTTTTGTCCGGAATAGCGCAAAGTGCAGCAAAATTCAGCAATGATATCCGTCTTTTGCAGCATCTGAAGGAGATCGAGGAGCCGTTTGAAAAGAACCAGATAGGTTCTTCTGCTATGGCATATAAAAGAAATCCTATGAGAAGCGAAAGGATCGCTTCGTTATCGAGATATGTAATAAATGATGCTATGAACGCAGCTGCAACTGCAGGAGCCCAATGGTTTGAGAGGACACTTGACGACTCAGCTAATAAACGCATCTCAGTACCGGAAGCATTTCTGGCAGTCGATGCTGTGCTGAGTATATATTTGGATGTGGCAGGAGGGCTTGTTGTTTATCCGAATATGATAAGAAAACACCTTGACGAAGAACTCCCCTTTATGTGTACTGAGAATATCATGATGGAAGCAGTTAAAAGGGGTGCTGACAGGCAAGCTCTTCATGAAGCTATACGGGTTCATTCTATGGAGGCATCCGCTAATGTTAAAATGAACGGAGGGAAAAACGACCTGCTTGACAGAATAGCATCTGATCCGGTCTTTGAACTTGATCGTATGTCTTTAAAAGATCTTCTTGAACCTTCTTTGTATATTGGAAGAGCACCTGAACAGGTGGCGGAATATTTAAGGAACGATGTTTATCCCGTCTTAAGAAAGAACAGGAAAGAAATCGAGAGAATAATTCCTCATATCAATATTTAGGAACATAATTCAATAGAGATGCGTATAATCCTCAGAGGAACAGGGAACGAACCTTTGTAAACAGGAGGATAAATATATGTCATTCATTAAATATAAACTGCTGGCAGTTATGCTTTCGGTTTCGCTTGTTGCGTCAATGATAGCAGCATGCAGCAATAGCCTGAATAATGATGTTCAGGCAAGTGAATTAACAACTTTTAAAACATATGATCAGATTACTAAAATGCTGCAAAGTAATATGTCCAAGGACAATGGTACGTATGGGATGTGGCGCAATATGCTCGGTGCAGAAAAGGCTGCTCAAGCTACAGCTGATATGGCTGAGGGTGATTTTAACGGCGGAGATGAAAATACCCCGTCATCAGGTAAGACAGACGATTATTCTAAAACAAATCTTCAGGTCGAGGGCGTTGATGAAGCTGATATAATCAAAACTGATGGAGAATATCTTTATATCATTGCTAACAGCAGGTTTATTATAGCTGATATAAGAAATGCTGCTGATATTAAGATAGTCAGTGATATCCTGTATAATGACGGAAGCAATGGTGCTGAAAACAGATCATATCCTGTTGATCTTTTCCTTGATGATGAAAACGATATTGCAACTATCATCATGTATTCATATGACGGTCGAATGATGGAAGCTTTTGCTCAAGCAGCAGGTGCTCCTGAACCTTCCGGATCAAAACCGGCTATCGACTATTACGGCTATTGGGGAGAACAGAATGTGTCAGCGCAGGTTTTTGACGTATCTGATCCATCAGACCCCAAGATGACCAGACAGTTCTCACAGGAAGGTAATCTGATTTCAACGAGGCGTATCGGAGATTTCGTATATCTGATAACAAGTAAGTACATTTATTTCTATACAGACAACGAAGGTAAGTCACTTGATGAACTGGTTATACCAGCTGTAAAGGATTCTGCAGAGAAAAATGAGTGGGAGATGATTCCGGTCGACTCGATACTTGCTATAGGTGATTCAGAATATTCGAGCTTCATAGTCGTTACTGCGATAGATACGACTGATACTACTGAGACTGTCAGTGCTAAAGCTGTTCTTGGGGGAGGGCATAATGTGTATGCTTCCACTGAAAGCATCTATATAACAAGTACGAGATATATGTATGATGCGGTAGTTAACGATGGGTCAGCAGTTGCAGGCGGAAATGCCAAAGATGATGTGGTGATAGTCGAAGGTTCTCAGAATCAATCTGATGAAATAAGAGAAACTGATACCGCAGTCAAATGGCAGATATTTGATCCTCCGGTATATGAAGTTTTTACGGATATATATCGTTTTGCAATAAATAAGGGAGAAATCGATCATGATTCTTCCGGTTCTGTTCCCGGATATGCTCTGAATCAATTTGCGATGGATGAGTATGAAGGATATTTCAGGGTCGCTACAACAACAGGGGAGATGTGGAGAACGGATGAGTTTACATCAATGAACAATCTCTACATTCTTGACGACGAGCTTAAAATCAAAGGAAAGATAGAAGGGCTTGCAGCTACAGAAAGTATAAAATCTGTAAGATTTCTTGGTTCTAAGGCATACATGGTAACTTTCAGAACTACTGACCCATTGTTTGTGCTGGATCTTAGCGATCCTGAGGCTCCGGAAGTCAAGGGTGAACTGAAGATACCGGGATATAGTGAATACCTGCATCCGGTCAGTGATAATATCTTACTGGGATTCGGTAAAAGTGCAGTCGAAGTTGATGGAGCTGCAGCTGATAACGGATTCAAGGTCTCTGTGTTCGACGTCAGTGATATGAGTGATCCGAAAGAGATATCAACAATGATCATCGGTGACAGAGGAACTTATTCAGATGTTTCTTATAATCATAAAGCGCTGCTTTTCTCAGTTGAGAAAAATATAATAGGATTCCCGATAACAATCTATGAAGTGCCGGATAACCGGAAAGAGGATGTCTGGTCATATGGTCTTCCTGTTTTCTCCGGTTATATGATCCTGGGACTGACTGAAGACAATAAACTTATCGAAAAAGCCAGGATAGCACACATTGAATTTGAGATACCTGAAGGATATCCATATGATGGTGAACTGAAGAATGATGATTGGGTCAAATATGAAAAGATATACAGTAACTCATATATATATGCAGTCAGAAGAGGTGCTTTTGTCGGAGATACTTTGTTTACAGTCTCAGATAAACTTATAAAATCCAATGCTCTTTCTGATTTCAAAGATATCGGCGAAGTTGAAATGCCGGGATTTACTGAAATGTATTCTCAATTCTTCACTGATTATTCTCCCGAACGCGGATAATACTTTTCCCGTAAAGTAATTATCTAATACGACAAAAGGCGGAAGTGACGAACTCCCGCCTTTTGTGTGCAATATACACACACTTTATGAACACTTAAGAATAAGTTATTGACTTATTTTGGATTGACGTGACATTGAAATAAACCTAAAATATAAATCAGAGCATTAATTTATATTTATATAAGGAGAAAGATTATGCCGTTAGTTACATCCAAAGAAATGTTCGAGAAAGCTTATGCAGGCGGTTACGCTATTGGGGCTTTCAATGTAAACAACATGGAGATCATCCAGGGGATCACTGAAGCAGCGAAGGAAGTGAACGCTCCGTTGATTCTTCAGGTCTCATCAGGCGCAAGGAAATACGCTAATCACACATATCTCATGAAACTTGTTGAAGCAGCCCTCATTGAGACAGATCTTCCTATATGTGTGCATCTTGATCATGGTGATACTTTTGAGTTGTGCAAATCCTGTATAGACGGTGGCTTTACGTCGGTTATGATCGACGGATCGCATCATTCATATGAGGATAATGTAAAACTTACAAAGCAAGTAGTTGAATATGCCCATGCTCACGGCGTTACAGTTGAGGGAGAACTTGGACGTCTTGCAGGTATTGAAGATGATGTAAACGTCAGTTCTGAAGATGCTTCATATACGAATCCTGATCAGGTTTATGATTTTGTAACACGAACAGGAGTAGATTCTTTAGCTATCGCTATCGGGACAAGCCACGGTGCCTATAAATTTAAGCCGGGACAGAAACCTCAGCTGCGCTTCGATATACTCGAAGAAGTTCAGAAGAAACTTCCGGGATTTCCGATCGTATTACATGGTGCTTCTTCTGTAATACCTGAGCTTGTTGAGATAATAAACAATAATGGCGGTAAGATGCCTGACGCTATCGGTATTCCTGAAGAAATGCTCAGAGAAGCAGCTAAGATGGCTGTTTGTAAGATCAATATCGATTCAGATCTGAGACTTGCGATGACTGCTTCAATAAGAAAATATATGAGTGAGCATCCTGATCATTTTGATCCGAGACAGTATCTGAAACCTGCACGTGATTCCATAAAAGAACTTGTTAAGAATAAACTTGTGAATGTTCTCGGATGTGACGGGAAAGCGTGATTCCACGGTTGATTTGAGCCGGAAAGGGACGGGGTGGTTTGCCTCCGTCCCTTTTTTGTTCTTTCTTTTGATTAGTACAAATGATATAATTAAAACATTGACAATCAAAGCAATTTTCAAGGGAGGATCGATATGAAAAAGAAGGATATGCCTTATTATGAAGTCAGAGAAATCAAAGATCTCAAAGATATGCTCAGTCAGAGCGTCAGGATCTATAAAGATAAGACTCTGTTTAAAGTGAAAGATCAGAAAGGTGGGGCTTATACTGAGATATCGTTTAATAAGTACGGTAATGATGTTGATTCACTGGGAACTGCTTTGATGGGATTAGGTGTAGAGGATACAAGAGTCGCTATCTTAGGGGAGACAAGATACGAGTGGTATGTATCATATCTTGCAACTGTAAACGGCACCGGGATAGTAGTACCGCTGGATAAGGAATTACCAAGAAATGAGATATCCAATCTTATCAACCGCTCTTATACGAACATTCTGATTTATTCCGGGACCAAGAAAGAGGATGTGGAGGCAATTAAGGAATCAATACCCGGCGTTAAGTATTTTGTTGAAATGGATGCTTCGGAAGATGCCGGCAATATTTTGTCTTTCAATAAGCTGTTGGAAAGAGGGAATGATGCATTGAACAGCGGTGACAGACGATTTGTTGATGCTATAATCGAGCCTGATGAAATGAAAATCATTCTGTTCACGTCAGGAACAACCGCTGATGCTAAAGCTGTAATGCTTTCTCATAGAAACATTGCATTCAACCTTATGGAAATGTGCAAAATGGTATACATTGGTGATGACGATACTTTCCTGTCTGTACTTCCTTTACATCACACATATGAGTGTACCTGCGGTTTCCTTTGTCAGGTGTACAGGGGTTCAACAGTTGCTCAGTGCGAAGGATTAAGACATATAGTAAAGAATATGCAGGAATCCCAGGTAACTATAATGCTCGCTGTTCCGTTGATGATCGAATCATTCTACAGAAAGATTTACTCGAAAGAAAACAGAGATAAGCTCAGGAAAGCTGTCGCAGTAAGCAACGCACTCAGGAAAGTCGGGATAGACATAAGAAAGAAACTTTTCGCCAAAGTACACAACACATTCGGCGGTAAGCTAAAACTGCTGATTTCGGGTGGAGCACCGGTAGATCCTAATATGCTTACAGCTCTGCAGGATTTGGGGATCAATGTTATCCAAGGGTACGGACTTACAGAGTGTTCACCGATACTTGCTGTAAACAGAGATGTGTTTTATAAGAATGCTTCAGCCGGAATGATTCTCCCTAATGTAGACGTTAAAATCGTTGACGTGGATGAAAACGGGAATGGTGAAATAATTGCCAAAGGCGACAATGTCATGCTTGGCTACTATGAGAACGAGGAGGCTACATCTGAATGTATGATAGATGGGTATTTTCATACAGGTGACATTGGATACATCGACGAAGACAGATTTGTTTTTATTACGGGAAGAAAGAAGAACGTTATCATTACTAAGAACGGGAAGAACATTTTCCCTGAAGAGATCGAAGCGTTATTGCTGAGACAGCCATACATGAAAGAAGTTCTGGTTTATGGAAAAGATGACGATGATGGTGATGTTTCTGTTGCAGTTGAAGTTTTCCCTGATTTTGACGCATTGAAAGAAGAATTCGGTGAAGCTTGTGACGATGCGAAGGTCCGCGAAGTCATTGGTGAGCAGGTGAAGGCTGTCAATAAGCTTCTCACGAATTACAAGGCTGTTAAACATTTCAATATAAGAGATACAGAATTTGTTAAGACAACTAAACGATCGATCAAGAGATCAGCTTTCACTCCCGGAAGTGACAGGAAAAGCGACTGATACATGATCTATAGCTTCCTTCAATGACGGGAAGATATTCCCACGTCCTAAGAGAGAAATGATCTGTGATTTCTGCAGGAGTTTATCGATGTCTTCCTTTGTGTCTGTCAACAGAAGCTTTTTCCTTGAGATGTCGCAAAAGTCCTTTATTTCTATGAGAGCATTTATCCCTGATGCATCCATATGGTATGAGTTCTCAAGTGAGAGTATTATGGTTTTAGCTTCTGTGCAATTATTCTTAATGAATTCTACGAATGCGTCTGATGCGGCAAAAAAGAAAGGTCCGTTTATAGATACTACACTCAGATGTTCAGTGCTCAGACTTTCGTTCAGAACTATATTAGAACGCCTGGTCATGGAAATGAAGAACATCACTATCGCAAGAAGGAAACCGATCTCGATCGCTATAACCAGATCAAGTATTACAGTAAGGATAAATGTGACACAGAGTACAAGTATGTCTGATTTCCCCATCCTGAGGATCGCAGAAAACTCCCGCCAACCGCTCATGTTGTAAGCTACGACCATGAGGATGGCTGCGAGTGATGCCATTGGGATCATTCGCGCAAGAGGCATCAGGATAAGCATTACAAGCAGTATAGTTAATGAGTGAACGATCCCGGACACAGGTGTTCGTCCGCCATTCTTGATGTTGGCTGCAGTTCTTGCGATCGCTCCTGTTGCCGGGATGCCTCCAAATAGAGGAGAGATGATGTTCGCTGCGCCCTGAGCTATAAGTTCAGTATTCGAATCGTGTTTATCTACTACGAGTTTGTCTGCCACTACAGCGGACATAAGTGACTCGATCCCTGCGAGTATGCCGATAGTCAGAGCCGGTTGTATAAGCGACCCTATCTGAGAAAAATCAAACGAAGGTAAAGACGGTAAGGGGAATCCGCTTCCAAGATCAGGAAATCTGCTGCCTATCGTTTCGACGGGGAGGGAGAATATTTTAACGGCAAGTGTTGCAATGATGATAGATACTAAGGAACCGGGGATCTTCTTGGATATCCTTTCCCAAACTATTATAAGTATAAGAGAACCTGCTCCTGTGGCTAAACTGTATATGTCGGTTTTGCTGATGTTCATGATGATCACTTTGATTTTATCGATGAATTCAGATGGAAGATCCGAGATACCCAGACCAAGAAAATCATTTAGCTGCTGCGAAAAAATAACGATAGCGATACCTGCTGTGAATCCTACTGTTATTGTACAAGGAACGTATCTGATCAGAGTGCCGAGACGAAGTATGCCCAGGAGCATCAAGAATATACCGGCCATTATTGATGCAACCGCAAGCCCGGGATAACCATATTCCCGGATTATACCGTAGATTATTATAACAAACGCTCCTGTCGGGCCACCTATCTGAACGCGGCTTCCTCCGAGGAGAGAGACTATCAGCCCGGCTATTACTGCTGTTGTAAGACCCTGAACCGGTGACACGCCTGATGATATCGCCAAGGCTATAGACAAAGGTATGGCTATTATCCCGACGATGACTCCGGCAGTTATATCTCTGAGAAGTTGCTCATTGCTGAATTGCTTTAATGTTTCAATGATTTTAGGTCTGAACATGGTTTAGCTCCGATCCGTGTGGATTTGAGATGACATATAAGAAGTAATTTACATTTCTGAACATCATGTGTAAATGATTTTGATGCAGTAAAAAGAGCAATATTTATGTTTGATGTTTCGCGTTAACTGTGCATATTGAATGCTTTGTGATAAAATGAGCGAAAGGAAATCGCAAAATGATGAATTATGATGAAAATCTGCTGGATGTTTTGGAACTGGTTGCTGAATTTCTGCCATTGATCATTCCGGTCTTGCTGATTCAGTGGACACTGATGATCTATGCCTTGGTAAAGCTGCTTAGATCAGAAGCAGAACCTAAATTTCTTCCGAAATGGGTTTGGGTGATCATAATTCTCCTAGTGAATATAATCGGACCTGTAGTTTACCTAATGATCGGGAGAAAAGATGAATGAGAACCGTGAATGA
>JAQVYV010000123.1 GCA_028708525.1 Eubacteriales bacterium | reverse complement strand
TGTCCCCTTTCTGCTTTGACATAATTTATGGTCGCACAAGATTCAAGCCTGTTTCCGGTAGAGTGTTTCGAGGCATTCAGTCTGTTATGGAAAACACTTGCAACAAGATCGATCTCGTCCAGCCGTCCGCTCTCCTTCTCGATAACAGATGCCAGGGTTATCACCTCATCCATTGTCATCCCCATAGTTTCAGCCCGCTTATATAGCTCAGGAATAAGCTTGCGGCTTGTGTTATTCAGAAAAGTTCTGATTATAGACTCCTCAGTAGTATTCATATCAAAATCATATGTGTCAGGAAACAAATACCCTTGAAGCATCCACTCTCTTCCTTCTACCTGTGGTATCTCGGTAACAAAATCGTATTCCAGAAAAAGTGCAGGATTGTTGACCAGACCGTCCAGAACCGTCTCATCAAACAGCACCCCCGCATCCAGAAGTGTCTCCTTCATTTCCTTGTATGATAATCCCTCACGAAAAGTCACTCTGACTGTCTGCGGTTTCAAACAGAGTAAATACATTATCTCGTCATAATTAAGGTCTTTCTTGACAAAATGAGTACCTGCCAGATACTCCCCGTCAAATCCGTTGAGCTTGGACATAAAGACATAGGCAAGTTTGTTCTTGATAACTCCCGCTTCCATAAGAGCATCCGCTATATCGCTTGTGTTGAATCCCTGTCTGATAACTATCATTACAGCATCCGGGTTGTCCTTATCAATAACCTTAACGGTATCCTCAAAGCGCTCGAACCGGTCGTTCTGAGAGATCACATATTTAAATCCCAGTGTAAACCCAAAGCCTATGGTTGCGGCAAAAACAAGGATCGCTACTAAAAATGTAAGTGTTCTGACAAGAGTTTTAGAAAACACTGCATGTTTCTCCTTAGGTTCATTGACCCTTCGAACGTGCTTTGCCGCGAAGGTCGTTATTAAGTATCCGCTTACGAAGCCTTATACTGTTCGGCGTGACCTCCACCAGTTCATCATCACTGATGAACTCAAGACACTGTTCAAGGCTCATATCTATCCTGGGAACCAGCCTGAGAGCTTCATCTGTTCCGGAAGCGCGCATATTGGTCACATGCTTCTTCTTGCAAACATTGACCACAATGTCCTCATTTCGAGGGTTTGCTCCGACTATCATTCCCTGGTAGACCTTTGTTCCCGGTCCGATAAAAAGATTTCCCCGCTCCTGAGCGTTGTAAAGTCCATATGCAACTGCATCACCGTCTTCCCATGCAACAAGTACGCCATGAGGCCTCGTCTCGATTTCGCCCTTCCACGGTTCAAAGCCTATGATGATGCTGTTGATTATACCATTTCCCCTTGTGTCGGACAAGAATTCCGACCTGTACCCAATCAGCCCTCTGGTGGGAATGTGAAACTCAAGTCTGGTGTATCCTTTATCCGGCGGGAGCATATTTCTAAGTTCTGCTTTCCTTGATCCCATCTTTTCAATGACTACACCGACATAATCCTCAGGCACATCAATGATCACAAGTTCAACAGGCTCCATTCTTCCCTCATCTGTTTCTTTAACGATGACACGCGGCTTTGAAACCTGAAATTCATACCCCTGCCTTCTCATCGTCTCTATAAGGATCGAAAGATGAAGTTCTCCTCTGCCCTTAACAGTGAACGCATCAGGTGTTTCCGTTTCCTCGAGGCGCATACTGACATTGGTCTCCATCTCTTTAAACAATCTGTCACGGAGATGTCTGGATGTTACATATTTTCCTTCTCTTCCGGCAAAAGGACTGTTATTCACACTGAAGGTCATGGCGATCGTCGGCTCATCGATATCAACATACTTCAAAGGTTCAGGACATTCTACAGAACAGATCGTATCTCCGATATTCACATCGGTCATTCCTGCTATGCAAACTATCTCCCCAACCTCCGCCTCAGCGACTTCAGCTCTTCCGAGGCCTTTGAACTCCATCAGCTTAACTACTTTGACCTGTTTATATGTTGGGTCTCCATATCTGCATACGAGGACCTGTGTGCCTTGCCTGATCCGGCCTCTGACGATCCTTCCGACAGCAAGTCTCCCGACGTAAGGATCAGCATCGATATTGGATATCAGAAGCTGCAAAGGCTCTTCGGTTTCACCTTCGGGGCAAGGTATCTTGCTTATGATCGCATCCAGAAGCGGTGCGAATCCCTCATCGTCCGAGTTACCGAACTCTGTGATATCCTCAACAGATATTCCGTCTCTGGCAGATGTGTACACAACGGGAAAGTCAAGTTGTTCGTTATCTGCTCCGAGTTCAATGAATAGTTCCAGCACCATATCCACAACATCCAAAGGCCTTGCGTCCGGCCTGTCGACTTTATTTATTACCACCAGCGGAGCAAGCCCGAGCCCGAGAGCTTTCCTGAGAACAAATCTGGTTTGAGGCATAGGACCGTCATAGGCATCGACGACCAGGAGCACGCCGTCAACCATTTTAAGTACCCGCTCAACTTCACCCCCGAAATCCGCGTGTCCCGGAGTATCTACGATATTAATTTTATAGCCTTTATATGATACAGAAGTATTCTTAGCAAGTATCGTTATCCCGCGCTCCTTCTCAAGGTCATTCGAATCCATGACCCGAACCTCTACCTGCTCATTGTCCCTGTATATTCCGCTCTCCTTGAGCATAGCATCAACGAGTGTTGTCTTGCCATGGTCAACATGCGCAATGATAGCCACATTCCGAAGCTTGTTTATTTTAGTCATTTTATTAGATTACCCTTCTTGAAAATTCTAAATTGCCGTCACTGTTCTTTTCTTTTCTTTCTTACAGGTGACGTACCCTTCTTTCGTATTTCGTGCTCATCTTTAGGACGCAGCAAAAACCTAATGGGCGTGCCCTCGAATCCATATGTCTTCCGAAACTGATTCTCCAGATATCTTTCATATGAAAAGTGCATCAGTTCGCTCTTATTGATAAAAAGCGCAAAAGTCGGAGGTTTGATCCCGACCTGTGTCCCATAATATATTTTAAGATGCTTACCTTTATCCTGCGGGGTAGGGACCATAGCAACAGACCTTGAGATCAAATCATTCAGGGCACCTGTAGACAATCTTCTGCCCGCTTGTTCGTGAACTCTTACGATTATTTCAAAGAGTCTGTCAATTCTCTGACCGGTTTTAGCTGATATGAAAACTATCGGAGCGTAATCCATGTATGCAAAAGCAGCACGAACCCCTTTCTCATAATCTTCGAGTGTTCCCGTTCCTTTATCGATCATATCCCATTTATTAACACAAAGTATACAAGCTTTACCTGCATTATGCGCATACCCGGCTATCTTGGTGTCCTGCTCGGTCACATTATCTTCAGCGTCGATAATTATGACGCAGACATCAGCACGGTCTATTGCTGCAAGTGAGCGTATGACACTGAATTTCTCAACGCCGGGATCTACCTTGCCCTTCCTTCTGAGACCCGCAGTATCGATCAGATTGAATTTCCCGAACTCATTCTCCAGATAACTATCGATCGAATCCCTTGTTGTCCCCGGGATATCAGATACTATAGTTCTCTCAAAACCCAGTATCTTATTCACTGTAGACGACTTCCCTGCATTTGGCTTTCCGATGAAGGCTACAGAAATGACATCCTTGCCATCATCTGAAAGCGATTCGTCCGCAAAATGCTCCATTATACCATCCAGAAGATCACCGATACCCAATCCGTGTGTTGACGAAACGGGGTATACTTCTCCAAGTCCCAGATTGTAAAACTCATACACCTCAGGAGGCGTTTCTCCCGGAGTATCAACTTTATTAACAGCTACAACAACAGGCTTTCTTGCCTTACGGAGCATCACTGCGACGGCTTCATCCGAAGCCGTAAGCCCTGTCCTGCTGTCAGTCATGAATACTATCACATCTGCTGTATCTATAGCGATCTGTGCCTGTTCTCTCATAGATTTCAGTATATGATCATCTGAGGCAGGTTCGATCCCTCCGGTATCGACAACAGCAAAACTCCTGTCCCGCCACTCGGCATGAGAATATATCCTGTCACGGGTCACTCCCGGGATATCATCAACGATAGATATCCGCGACCCTACAAGGTAATTGAAAAAAGTTGATTTCCCTACATTCGGTCTTCCGACCACTGCCACCAGCGGCATTGCCATCCAGATCTTCCTCCGTTATTTTAAGCTGTTGTCCAGTGCAGACAGAAATCCTTCTGCGTCAGAAGGCACGAACATTATCTCTCTGTCAGCTTTCACAGCAAACTCATCTGTGGTCATATCATCCAGAAACTTGTCACCACTGTCCCTTAGCATTATTTCGGGCAGTATGACCGTGCTGCTGTCCGATATGCTTTCTTCATCCAAAACCCTCAGAACATCAGACCCTGTTACCAGTCCGGCTACCGTCACTGTTTCTCCGAAAAACTTGTTAATTACAGGTAACACTCTGAATTCAGAATTATACAACTCTGTCAGCTCCTTGGCAATTCCTTCAATAAACGGATACGCGTCAGTTCCGGTGATCAGAACTAAAGGATCTTCCTGTCCGGCGGGCTTCTTTCGCTTTCGTTTTCTCTTTACTACGCCTCTGCGAAAATCATCCAGGAAAAGAGGTATCAGCCCCACTCCGTTTTCAAGTTGATAGAATTCTTCATAAGATTTCGCCTCAGGCATCTTCATTCCGGCCTTTATATAAAGTTCATCAGCAGCGAAGACAAGCCGTCTCCCAAACTTAGAATGATACATCTGTTGTCTGTTGGTGACCAGCTGAATGACCTTAGCGGCCGTTGCTCTGCCAAAAGGCGTGATATGCACGAGTTCCTTTCTACCCCTGTGTTTTGTCAGTCCCACAGGAACCAGAGCAATACTTTCAAGATTTTCACCCAGACCTGCAAGGTCATCCAGTGATCTTTCCAGCGCAGCTCCGTCATTTATACCGGGACAGAGGACTATCTGTGTGTTGATCCTGATTCCTGCATCCGCAATTTTCCTTAACTGACGCATGATATCTCCGGCCTTGGGATTCCCAAGCATTTGCACCCGCAGTTCAGGTTCGGTGGCATGCACTGAAATGTTCATTGGAGACAATCTGTACGATATAAGCCTGTCCAGTTCAGCGTCATCTGTATTGGTCAGAGTCACAAAATTTCCCGTCAGGAATGACAGTCTCAGATCATCATCTTTGAATCGCAGAGTCTTCCGCGCGTCTCC
>JAQVYV010000122.1 GCA_028708525.1 Eubacteriales bacterium | reverse complement strand
GGCAACCAAAGGGGACGGGGGTTTAAAACCCCCGTCCCCTTCGGCCGGAAAATGTAGTATAATAGGCAAAAACCAGTGCGAAAGGACCGATTCGATTATGAGTGATATTTTCGAGAAGTGCTTCAAACCATCAATGGTCGAGGTCGTCAAAGCAGAGGGTATATACCCTTATTTTCACGCTTTAGAGTCCAGACAGGACAAAGAAGTCATGATGGAAGGTAAACGACGCATCATGCTGGGATCAAATAATTATCTGGGTCTGACAACTGATCCTGAAATCATCGAAGCCGGGATCAAAGCACTTGAAAGATATGGTACCGGATGCTCCGGATCAAGGTTTCTGAACGGAACACTTACTATGCACCTGGAACTTGAGGACGAGCTCGCAAGGTTTCTGCGAAAAGAAGCATGCGTCACCTTTTCAACGGGATTCCAGTCAAATCTTGGGATAATAAGTTCGATAGTCGGAATGAACGACTATGTCTTGTGTGATCGAGAAAACCATGCCAGTATTTATGATGCATGCAGACTAAGTTTCGGCAAAATGATCCGTTACCGTCATAATGATATGAAAGATCTGGAAAACAAGCTGATGAAGATTCCGGATGATGCAGGAACACTTATAGTTACTGACGGTGTTTTCAGTATGGGCGGAGATATCGCGGATCTTCCTGAAATCGTAAGGCTGGCCCGTAAATATGGTGCGCGTGTAATGGTGGATGATGCTCACGGACTTGGAGTCATTGGAGAAGGCGGACGCGGCACGGCCAGCCACTTCGGTCTTGAGGATGAAGTTGATATATATATGGGTACTTTCAGTAAATCTTTGGCCAGTCTTGGCGGGTATATGGTTTCAAACGAAAAGGTTGCATGTTATGTGCGACACAACTCAAGGCCATTCATTTTTTCAGCATCTATTCCTCCGGCAAATTGTGCTGTTGCGCTGGCGGCTTTGAGGCATCTTGAGAATCACCCGGAACTGGTTTCAAGACTCGGTGAGCTTTCTTCTTATCTTCGAAAAGGGCTGAAATCCCGCGATATAACTATTCGCGAAAGTGCTACTCCGATAATACCTATCTATACTTATGAAATGATGCGTACACTTCATAAAGCGAAAGAACTCTATGAAGAGGGAGTATATGTCAATCCGGTTTTGCCGCCGGCTACCGCACCTTCACAGTGTCTTCTGCGGACAAGCTGTATGGCAAGCCTGACAGAAGAATTGCTGGATGAGGCAGTGGATATTTTGGAAAAAGTACTTAAAAGAGATGAATGATCGAACTGATGAGAAACCGGTAGTGATAATTACCGGAGCTTCTGCCGGAATAGGTCTTGCAGCTGCTGAGAAATTCATGAGCGAAGGCTATATTGTTTATGGTATCAACCGAAGGATCCCTGAACAAGCCGGTGGGATCAACTATTTCTCAGCGGATGTAGCATGCGGAGATAGTGTTCGCGCGGCTATAGACTCGATATGGGCTGTAGAGAAACGAATCGATATACTTATCAACAACGCGGGGTCAGGAATATCCGGTGCAGTGGAATTTGCGAAAGAGGAAGATGTTGCCGTGCAAATGAATGTAAACTTTGGGGGAACATTGAATTGCGTGAAGGCTGTTTTGCCGTATATGCGTGAACAGAGATCGGGTATTATCATCAATATTAGCTCAGTTGCAGGTGTTATACCGATACCGTTTCAGGCTTTCTACTCTGCCTCTAAGGCCGCAGTCAATTCGATCACGCTTGCCCTGGCTAATGAACTCCGGCCTTTCGGAATCAGGGTTTGCGCACTTATGCCGGGAGATGTCAGAACAGAGTTCACTGCTTCCCGCGAGAAGAACACAGATGGGTCGGATGTTTATTCTGCTTTGACTGCTTCAGTCTCGACTATGGAGAAGGATGAGCGCAATGGTATGACTCCCGGGTATGTTGCGGGGAAGATATACAGGATAGCGAAGAAGAGGCATCCCAAGCCTCTTTGCACAGTTGGAGTTTCATATAAGGTTCTGGTCGTACTTAATAAGTTGCTGCCTGCACGAGTGGTGAATAAGATAGTTGGGGCTATATATGCAAATTATAAGATCTAAATCAGTTTGTATATTCCCCGCTTTATGTGTGGTCGTTATTTTGCTGATCAGTTGTAATGTTCCATCGGACCTATCAAAGGATATAAGTACGGAGGAAATTACGGAAATATCAGAAGCATCAGAAGCATCAGAAACATCATCGCGAACAAACTCTCTGATTCAGGGTACAGACAGTTACCGGGATCCAAGCATTTCTGCTTCAAATATTATCAGCAACTCATCAAGTCAGATTTCATCAGAATCAGTGAGTATCAGTCAGACAGAACACGATGAGCCAGATAGCTATGGCGATGCAGAAGTCGAAAACTACTCTCCGTCTGTAAAACCTACTATGGCAGGCTCCCTTAACATAAATATGGATAGAGTAATAAACAGAAACATTATTGGCGGTGGTGTTAATTTCTCTTTTTCTGATTACGTGTATTATGACTTCACAAGCAGCAGCGGCTTTAATTTGCATGTTCCTCATGGTTTCGGAATAAAGGATATTGAAGATCCAATGTGGGAAAATTACTTTAAAGCCATGGAATTCACAGGAATGGAATATGTCAGATTTCAGGTCAACTACTTGCAATGGGAGCCTGTAAATGATAACAACGATCCGAACTCAACTGATTTTATAGCAGGCTATGTTTTTTCACCGGATTTCAAGAAACGATCGGATACCGCAGCAGTGCCGGAGAATACATACATTTATATGGAGAAAATGTACAGGCTGCTGGATTTTTTCGAAGAAAAGGGTATGTATGTTGTTTTAGGCAATTGGAATTTTGAAAGCAGCGGTTCTTTAGGTTTTGCTCCGGGCAGGACGAACTGGCTGAGTTATGGCGATCCAAACTTCTATGATGAATTTGCCGAATCTTTTGCAGCATTAATGTACCACCTGAAAGTTGAAAAGGGATATAAATGCGTAAAAGGATTTTCTGTTTTCAATGAGCCGGAGAATATAAGTAATTATGTGTCAACGCTCACAACGGTCTACGAGAAGTGTGCCGAACATCTTGAAAGACTCGGGATTCGGGATAAAGTCCTTATACAAGCTTACGACGGACCGATACTGTGGAGTAAAGAAAATGGTTTCGGTACAGCTACTCTTAACAATATGCTCTCTGATATTGGCGAGCATATGGATATACTATCGCTTCACCATTATGTGAGCACGATTGACGCAGGTCCTGTTGGGGGTAATATTCAGGGGACTATTTCATCTCGGCTTATAAAAGATTTTGTAGAGCCGATAATTGAACTTGCAGGGCAAAAGCCCCTAATACTTAGTGAACTTGGTACCTTTGCGTACGCTGATCCTAATGATATAGAGAGGAGCGCTAAAACGATAAAACTTCCATTGTTCAATGCTGAAGCAGTTACAGCCATACTTAATGCAGGTGTTAAAGGCTATGGTCTTTGGAATTATAATTGTCATCTACATGAGCATTTTTCGATGTTGAAACCTAAAATTGATGATCTTAGTGTTCTAATACCTGATGATGTCAATTTCTATCCTTCATCATTGATCATAAAATATTTCCTATCCGGAACCGATATAGTCGAGAGTTCAGTATCGGGATTTACTATCAATGGTCAGCAAAGGGTTTTCGCAACTGTCGGCTGTATGGATGATGAAAGCACCATCCTTCTTGTAAATGACAGTGACGAGCCGGCAAGAATGAGGATAAGAGGTGCGGATGGATCAAAACCATATCGGATGCATTATGTGTGTTCGGGGAAAACTGACAGAATATATCCCGGAGGTGAAATGCAAATTTCTGACGGAACCGTGATATTTCTTCGACCGCAAAGCATAACGGTTATAACGACACATACATTTGGCTCACAGACTGTAAGATGAGTATAGATTATAGTAGAGCGGACACGAGAGGAATACATGTATGATGAAATCTGAGAGATCGATTATAAATCCCGGTACCTTGTCTGCTTTTCTCTTCCTTGCATTGGCACTCCTTGAAGTTCTCGCATATCAGAGAGGAGGAGGCTTTGAGATCTCGGCTGCTCTGCTGTGGATGTTTACAGGGGTGCTGACATATCTGTTTATTGTGTATATATTTCTTGAAGATGTGGTCAGAGATATCAAAGGCAGAACATATTTCGGTCCTATGTTTATGGCTGCTATGATTGTGATTCTTGTATCAGTTTATGGGAACATGATATACAGTGATATAAATCCTGACGCGGTGCAACAGACCACAGCCGGACTGAAAGCGTGGGGAGAGAAAGGATTCCGTTATACAGGGAGTGCATTTCTGGGATATCCGGCAAGGCAATATCTGCTTTCTGCTCTTCCTTCTCTAGTCGCAGGACGAAGTTTTGGCGCTTTGCATGCAGGATTCGGGCTTCCTGTGATATTCGGGATGGCAGCATTTTATGCCGGAATGAAGGCTTTCATTCGGCGCAGGAATCATGTACCGGGACACTGGGCTGTTATTGCTGTGGCAGGTGTGACCGCATCTCCTTTTTTCGTTGAATATTATCTGAACTTTGAACAGGCGATCTTTCCTGTTGCGTTTACATTACAGGCAACAGGTCTCATCCTTATGCTTTTCTATGGAGACGAGAAACCGCCTTTGATAAAAACTTCTGCGTATATTTCGCTGTTTTGGACCGGATGCATGCTTGGAACATCATATACACCGGGATTGGCAGGACTTGGTCTGCTGATGTTTTTTCTTTGCGCGAAAGCTGCAGAGAGTATCGCGAAACATCGCAGTACTAACCATTACGGCAAAACTGAAGTGAATGCGAACATGGTTATATATATTACTATGGTTCTGAGTATGTTCATCTTCGCTTACCTTAGCTTGAAATCATTATCGGGCACACATTCGGGAGCAGGAAACAGGCTGGCGGAAACGGACCTTGCAATGTTTTGGGAGAATGCTCGTAATGGAATATCAGGCTTTTGGGGAAGCGCTGTTAATTTCTATAAGACTAAAGATAATTTCTGGGGTATTCTTGCTCTTCCTCTGATCCCTTATATGATTCTGAGTCTGACAGGAGTTCTCAGGTTCCGGGATTTTGTGATTTCGGGATGGAGTCTTGCGGTGTTCGGGGCATCGTTTGCCCTAAAAGGATACACAAGTTATCAGACGATGTGGTTGATGCAAAGAGGATTGC
>JAQVYV010000121.1 GCA_028708525.1 Eubacteriales bacterium | reverse complement strand
CGGATCTCAGGATCAAATAGATCATTAAGCAGCTGGCAATGAAAGAGATACTTGCCAGAACATATATACCCCAGTCTTTATCTGCAAGGATGCTCCACGCAGCTCCCCTGTTGATCCTGTGACTGATATAAATAAAATTATCGACCACAACCACAGCTGAGTTCTTGTCCAGATTTATTCTGATCAATATTTTGCTGATCTGGTCAGCTGAAACTAAAATAAATACCATTAATAACCAAGCCATACCCATACTTCCTTCAAATTATTAAACGGATCAAATATATTCGGTTTGGGATCACCTTTGATTCTTTTACCGGCAGCTAATGCGTTAACTTTAAAACCAATTCCTATAAATGGTCCTTCTGAATTTAATTTATGTATAATCTCACAATTGTTATCATTGAAAGCTATATCGTACGAAGATATATATTTATTATAAAATTCTTCTTGAGATAGTTTAAACAAACTTCCGACATTAGTAGTAAGCGTATCAGAGGTAGTAAACCGCGGATATCTTTCAGCCAGGTAAAGCCATGCCGGATCAGGTGTTCCGTCAGTCACGCTTTTCCTGAGTACTATGTCATAATCACCATTGACAAGCGCGTTCTCAAATTCGGTTTTATCCAGTTTCGCGACAGTAAATTTGATTTCCGCATTTGTAAGTTCTTCGGTCAACTTTCTGATCAATTCTTCTTCCGTAAAGTCAGGTTCTGAATAAACTATCAATAGTGACTTGTCAGTTCCGGTATATTTATTGATTTTAACATCATATTTGTCGTGACCGCAGTTGTGTGAATGTGTTAATCCTGATGTCATTACAAAAGGAAATTCCGAAGGAATGATAAGACTTTCTCTTAGTTTTTCAAGAAAGTTATTCGAATATATGATATTCTTGATCATATTTCCCCTGTTGTATTCATTCAATATACTGTCATCACTTAAATTCATCTGAAAAAAAAGATATGTTCGCCCCGGAAATCTATACATATCAACATCTCTTCTCAAATAATAAGTTTCATAAAGTTCATCATTTAGAAAAACCATATCAGTTTCATCAGTACCAAGCGAATACATCGCTTCCATGCTATTTTCAAGGATACTTATATTTATTTCCTTGATCGAATACTCATCAGAATCTCTGTGCTTATCGAAAATACGAGCATTGATATCACCTTCGTTATTACTTAACAGAAAATACGGTCCAGTTCCCGGAGGGAAAAATGAAAATTCTGCATCTTTCTCATCTTCGGGTGCAGGAAGAATAGGAAAGGTTAGCCTATATCTGAAAAAGGGATCGGGTATTTTAAGCTCAATCTTGATCTTATGAGCGGTCACAGAAGAAATGTCAGTAACATTTTCCAGCATAGGATAGTACGGTGAAGAATCCGATCCTTTGATTATTTTATAACTGTAAACAACGTCTCCGGATTCAAACAAACTCCCGTCATGGAAGAATACGTCTTCCGCTATCTCTATTTCACACACTAAACCGTTTTCTGACACTGAGTCTGAAACCGCAAGACAATTAACGATTTTCTGATCTCCGTTGATAGAATACAGCCCTTCATAGAACAGTCCTGTCATAGCTTTCCATTGAAGTTGATTATTTTCCAATGGATCATAATTCGTCGGAGTTTGAGCCCAAAGCCTTAAAACACCGGACTTTGGTATCATATCCGATTCAGGATCCGTTGAACTTATGAGTGGTGAACTGACCGGACCGGAGTATGTCATGCTTTCATTAGTATTACCTGAACATGCTGTGAAAGAAAACAAGGATAAAATCACTGCTATGAATAATCCAAAGAATCTTATTGTTGAAAGATTTGAATATGAATGTTCACTAATCAAAACTCGCGGATCCTTTCGATTTTCACAGTTCTCCCGCTAGTGTCATCAATCGAAGCAAACAAAGCAGAGAAAACATAAGGGCCGTCCGCCACTCTATAAGGGACCGGCAATTTGTTGGTAAATCTTCTGACTGAGCTTGCTATCTCCATTCCAATAACACTATTACTGGGGCCGGTCATGCCAACGTCAGTTATATATCCTGTACCTTCAGGCAATATACATTCATCGGCAGTTTGGATATGAGTATGTGTGCCGACCAATAACGATATTCTTCCGTCCAGATATCTGGCAAGTGCGTTTTTCTCTGAGGTTGCTTCAGCATGAAAATCAAGGATCACTATGTCGGGAGCTTCATGGTCCTTAATATCTTCGAGTAGTTTATCGGCTGCGACAAAAGGACAGTCAGAAGGCTGCATTCCGACTCTTCCTATGAGATTGAGCACAGCAATCTTTACACCTTTGACAGTAATCGTAGTATAACCTCTTCCCGGCCACGCAGTGGATACATTTGCAGGACGTATTACCCTTTTATCGTCATCAATAAAATTAAATATATCACTCTTCGACCAAGTGTGATTTCCCATAGTGATAATATCAACTCCCTGATCGAACATATCATCAGCTGTCTGTCTTGTCATACCTAATCCTGCAGCGGAATTCTCTCCGTTTGCTATCACGATATCAAGAGAGAATTTTCTGATGATCCCGTAAAGTTTATCACGTATTGCTTTTCTGCCGGGGGCCCCGACAACATCTCCAATAAATAGAATATTCAACAACTAACCTCCGTTATCACTTTAAGACATTATAGCATAAAAAAAGCCGCACATTACTGTGCGGCTCTACCTCTCGGGTCTTATTTCGCGTAATCTGTTGCTCTGGTTTCCCTGATGATGTTGACTTTGATCTGTCCCGGATAATCCAGTTCCTCTTCGATCTTCTTGCATATTTCTCTGGCTTTGAGATTCATTTCATCATCTTTAATAGATTCCGGTCGAACCATTATCCTGATCTCTCTGCCCGCCTGTATCGCGTATGATTTCTCAACGCCTTCGAACGAATTAGCGATTTCTTCAAGTTTCTGGATCCTCTTGATATAAGTCTCAAGATTTTCACGTCTGGCTCCCGGTCTTGCAGCAGATATAGCATCTGCAGCTGCTACAAGCACTGATATGAGATTATCAGGTTCAACATCTCCATGATGTGACATGATCGAGTTGATAACTATCGGTCCTTCCTTGTACTTTCTTGCTACGTCACCACCAAGCGTAATATGTGAGCCTTCCATCTCGAAGTCCACAGCCTTGCCGATGTCATGAAGCAACCCGGCTCTCTTCGCAGCCATTGTATCAAGTCCGAGTTCGGCGGCCATCATTCCTGTGATCCAACATACCTCTAGTGAATGTTGAAGTACATTCTGACCATAACTTGTTCTGTATTTCAATTTTCCGAGAAGTCTTATAAGCTCCGGATGAAGACCTATTATCCCAGTCTCAAATACAGCTCTGTCACCTTCCTGCTTTATGGTGTTTTCTACTTCTTTTCTTGCCTTCTCAACCATTTCTTCGATCCTTGCAGGGTGTATTCTACCGTCTACTATCAATTTCTCGATAGTTATCCTTGCTATCTCACGCCTTACCGGATCAAAGCTCGACAGTATAACAGCTTCAGGAGTATCATCAATAATAAGATCGACTCCTGTTATGGTCTCTATTGCTCTGATGTTTCTACCTTCACGTCCTATTATCCTGCCCTTCATTTCTTCATTAGGCAATGTTACAACAGAAACAGTGTTCTCAGAAACATGATCAGCCGAATACCGTTGGATAGTATTGACGATTATTTCCTTGGCCTTCATATCTGCCTTTTCTTTCGTCTCTTCTTCCATCTGTCTGAGCATCAAAGCCATATCATGACTGAATTCCTGTCTGGCCTCATCAAGAACAAAATCTCTTGCATCTTCAACAGTTAATCCGGAAATTTTCTCAAGTTCAAAAATTTTCTGTCTTTCTATCTCTCTTGCTTTCTCTTCCATAGCAAGAACATCACTTACTCTTGATTCCAGTGCTTGTTCTTTCTGGTCAAGGACCTCGATCTTTCTGTCCAGGTTTTCTTCCTTCTGATCAAGACGATTTCTGTCTCTCTGTAGTTCTGATTTCTTTTCCTTAATATCTTTTTCAAGTTCAAGCCTGCTCTTGTGTATCTCCTCCTTGGCTTGCAGAAGGAGCTCTCTTTTCCTGTTCTCTCCTGTTTTCTGCGCATCTGCTAATGCTTTCTGCGCTTCTGTCTCAGCATTGTCTCTGGCTTCATCAATACTTTTCTTCTTTTTACTGAATCCAAACTGATAAAAAGCTGTAATTACAGCTATTCCAATGACCAAACCGATGACCAGGCCAATAACGACACTTAACGTATCTATGGCAATCACCTCCAATATTTTGTTTTCAAGTTGCATATATTCCAAAACGAAATTTATACTCTTAATATTTTATTGATCTTTAATCATTGTGTCAATAGCCAAAAATGCATCATGTTATTGATGCATTTTCAACAAATAATAGATTCAAACAAGATCAGATGGGTATATTTCTCTTTTCATATAGTGGGTATGAAGAAGCTCATGAGCTAAATGACTATTGGGTTCTCCAAGAAATTTCCGGTACAGTTCAGAAACCTGTGAATTCTTGTGAGATTTTCTTTCGGGTAGAACAAGATCTTCTTCGTATAACGCTTTAGCTCTTTCTTCTCTTATGTCAATGTCCATAAGATCTTGAGCAAAAACCTGCGGCTGGCCTCCACCGCAAACACAGCCACCGGAACATCCCATTATTTCAATAAATGTATATTCGGGTGCCTCACCTTTCTTTATTGCGTCAAGAAGATCCCTTGCTTTAGCTGTGCTGTGGGCAACCGCTACACGTAGTTTGTGACCGCCGATCTCGAGTTCGGCTTCCTTGACCCCTTGAATTCCTCTGACATCTTGCAACGCTATCACAGGCATTTCCTTTTCGTTGAGAATATCCGCCACGGTTCTAAGTGCAGCTTCCATAACGCCGCCTGTAGCACCAAAAATAACTCCTGCTCCTGTGTATTCGCCAAGAAGATCATTATCCGGTCCTTCATCTGGCAATCTTGTATAATCGATACCTGCTTCTTTTATCATTCGCGCAAGCTCTCTTGTAGTAAGCACGGCATCAACATCTTTTAATCCGTCTTTATTTACCATTTCTTCTCTGTATGCTTCAGTTTTCTTGGATGTACAAGGCATGACAGAGACAACATAGATATCTTTCGGATCGATATTATTGATTTTGGCATAATATGACTTGATTATTGCTCCCATCATCTGATGAGGAGATTTACATGTGGATAAATTGTTAAGAAATTCAGGATAATAAAACTCAGCA
>JAQVYV010000120.1 GCA_028708525.1 Eubacteriales bacterium | reverse complement strand
AACAATAAGGCTTCTGCTCAGCCTGTCGTTCTTGTTCAGAATCTGATGAGAGTCACTGATCCTCTGCTTCTCACAGAAGATATCGGAGATGAGCAAATTACAGTGAAATGGGATCCGACTCAATACTATACAGGCTTGATCGCAGGTTTTGTAGTTACGTACACTATGCCTGACGGAACTGAGAACAGAACTCTGTTGCTGCCGGTCACAATGTCTCAGATAATTTTAAAAGGACTGCAGCCTGAAACTAACTACAGAATAGTACTTCAAATTCACGGGAAATCAGGTTTTATGAGTCAGACTGAAGCTGTATCAATAATGACGCTTAAGGATGATGGCATTACTCCGACCCCTGAACCTACAACAACACCGACCCTTGAACCTACTGCAGAAACATCATCTGAAATTATTTCTGAATCCTCAGCAACATCTGAGCCTTCCGGAACAGATGAAAGAGATCCTTCCAAACTTCTTGAGATATTGCTTATCGGTTTGATAGCAATAGTTATAATCGGAGCAATAATTGCAATGATATATGTGTGGCGCAGAATAGACAGAAATGACGGATCGGGCGGCGGTGTGAAGCCTGTCAGAATAGACAGAGATGATGTTTATGATGATTTGAGAGATTATGGTTCGCCGGAGGATCAGGACTATATCATGCTGGAAGAACCTGACCCCGATGTTCCGCCTGTTAGCAGCAGTGTTGTAAGCTGGCAGGATGTCGGTGATGAAGACACGGCTGTTCATGATGTTATAACGCAGGAAGATGAATCGGCTGAAGCAGAAGACGATGATGATTTCATTATCAGGCGTCCGGGTGAGCCTAAGAAGTAAAAGATCACTGAAGGTGTAATATAAAGACAGCATTGAAATACGATAGTATATATTTCAGGTCGCTCCTTGCGATCGCGATACCGGTCGTCCTCCAGAATCTTGTTGGAGCGCTTCTCAACATGGTCGATAATGTAATGGTCGGCGGATTGGGTGAGACGGCAATGGCAGCGGTAGGTATCGCTAATCAGATATTCTTTATTTTTACAATAGTGCTGTTTGGTCTGACCTCCGGACTTTCTGTTTATATTGCGCAGTTCTGGGGCAGCAAAATGACTTCAGAAATCAGAAAAACGATAGCTCTTGGTACAGTGCTGTGTCTTGCTTTCAGTTTGACCTTTGCTGCTGTCGCTATGTCTGTTCCACATGTTCTGATAGGAATATTTACTAATGATGCACAAGTCATCGAACTGGGATCTAAGTATCTGTTTATTGTAGCACTTGGGTATCCGCTTACCGCTGTATCAATGGTTTATTCTGTTGGCATGAGGTCTACTGAAAATGCGGTTTTTCCCCTCTTTTCTTCAGTGATTTCTCTTCTTGGGAATACTTTGCTGAATTACTTGTTGATTTACGGGAAGGCCGGATTTCCTGAACTTGGAGTAAGAGGTGCCGCAATAGCTACTGTTGCCGCAAGATCACTTGAGTTTGCCATGATAATAGCTATTGTATATATCAAGAAACTTGCGGTTGCTTTCCGACATGAAGATTTTCGCAATATTGGCAAGACTTTTGTCAGATCTATTTTCAAACTCGCACTGCCTGTGACATTGAACGAAAGCCTGTGGGTCCTTGGAGTTTCAGTCTTTTCTGCGGTATACGGCAGAATGGGGACATCCGAACTGGCAGCGTATAATATCGTTTCTACTCTGGAAAGATTGTCTTTTGTAGCTATACTCGGACTCGGAAACGCATGCGCTGTGTTAGTCGGTAAGCAGATAGGTGAGAAGAACAGGGAAAAGGCATTTGATTACTCGTTAAGATCTATAATAATTGCGCCTGTCATGGGACTTTTCATCACCGGGATCCTGCTTCTTATACGATACCCGGTAGTGTCGTTGTATGATATCAGTGAGACTGTCCGGAACTATGCGCTGTCCCTGATCGTGATGACCGCATTGGCTGCACCATTCAAAGCTTTGAATTACACGAATTTTATAGGCGTTCTTCGTGCGGGCGGTGACACGGGATTCGTTCTTGTGATCGATGTGGGACCACTTTTACTTGTAGCGGTTCCGCTTGCGGTCTTCACCGGTCTGTATATGGGATTCCCTCTTCCTTATGTCTATGCAGTTGTGCTAAGTGAGGAACTTATAAAGACTATCAGCGGATTGTTCAGGTTTTTCAGCAGAAAGTGGATGAACGATGTTACCGTATCCGTAGGTGACGCCGATGTAGTTGAAGCAGTTGCTGATTTAAGATGAATTATAGGGTATAATCAAGTAACAGTCGCGGATGAGACTGTTTATTTTAATGAGAAAGGGAAGTGTAAATGGACGGGAAACTTATGACCATAGTGGTGCCGGCATATAATGTTGAAAATTATATCCGCAGATGCTTAGGCTCTCTGGTTACTGCTGGATCTGACGCAGAAGTCATTGTAGTAAATGACGGGTCTACGGATAATACCGAAATGATTGCTAATGAGTATGCGGTCCTGTATCCTGACATCGTTAAGGTAGTAACGAAGGAAAACGGCGGACATGGTTCTACTATCAATACCGGGCTCAGATTGGCCACCGGCAGATATTTCTACACTGTTGACGCTGATGACTGGCTGGAAGTTGGTGCACTTGAAAAGTTGATGCGTACAATGAGAGAGGTCGTCAGTGCAGGAACAGAGGTCGACCTTTTCATAGTAAATTACATATATGACCAGTTCGAGGAAAATAAGAGACATACGATCCAATACAGAAATGTTTTCCCGAAAATGCAGGTCTTTGAGTGGAAAGATACTAAAATATTCAATCCTGTCCAGTTCATTATGCTGCATGCGACTATCCATAAAACAGATATTCTGCGAAGTACAGGCATAGAACTGCCTGAACATACTTTTTATGTCGATAATATACTTGTTTATAACGCATTGCCATATTTTAGAAAGATGTATTATATCGATATAGATCTTTACAAATACTATATCGGGCGTGCCGACCAGTCCGTCAATTATGACAATATGATCAAGAGGATAGATCAGTATATAAGAGTTATTAAGATAATGATCGAGGCACATCATTTAGATGATATTGAAGATGATAAACTCAGAAGATATATGTACAGCTATCTGGCCGCTATTTATACAATAGTGAATACTTTTCTGACATTGTCTAAGAAAAGGGAGAATCTCGATAAGAAGGAGGAACTTCGTGTTTTCCTTAAGAATTTTGATAAGAGAATGTACAGACGTTTGAAACTTAATCCTCTTTCAGCCGGGAGTTCGGTGATGGACGGCAAGGCCGGCAGGTTTATACTTCGCAGCAGTTACCGTATCGGACGTAAGATATTTAAATATAACTGAAGTTGTTCAATTGTACCGTAAAATGAACCGGGGCCGGCTTCTCCAATGGAAACCGGCCCCTGCAAGGACTTCAAGATCGATCTGGGTTGCCTGTCAGATCCACAAAATTTATCACTGTGTCTGCCGTTCCTGATCGCCGTGGTTCATTTTCTGTTATTGAATCTATCGCTAAATCCTTTCCTTGATCTTGTTTATAAATCAACTGTATATTTGAAATACTAAATACTAAATACTAAAACTCATTGATCTGAAATTACTTAAATCAACTACCGGAAATTCCGGTTCATAGACATTACTTAGATCATCGTTCTCTTAGTGAACTGATGATCGATCAAATCGGCTCTATTGCGGAACGACATCAATTATCCGTGGATCCATATTTTCCGCTGATACACTTGATACGCGTCTGATCAATATACAACTTCATGATCCCGCACCCTACCCGGAAAAATCGGAGGTGTTCTGCCGGAACTCTCGATCTTGCTTATCAGATATCATACTCGGATTTTCAAGGTTCTTAGTTCGTCCTCTGACGGATACCGGAATGTAAACTATTTTCAATATTCAGGCTCAATCAATCCGTAATCTCCGTCCTTGCGCTTATATACCAGGTTTACTTTCTCGTTATCCATATTAAGGAACAATAAAAACGAGTGACCCAACATTTCCATCTGCAATGTTGCTTCTTCAGGGTCCATCGGTATAAGTTCAAAACTCTTTCTTTTAATTATCTTGGAAGAGTCTTCCTCTACTGCTATTATCTGGTCCTTAAGGTACTCCTTCATGTTGGCATGATCCCGAATGCGTTTCTCAAGCCTCGTCTTATGCTTTCTGATCTGACCTTCCATAACTTCGATAGCCAGATCAAGAGCTGTGTTCGCATCCTCAGCAACAGTTTCACCACGATAATACCTGTTATGTATCCTCATAGTTATCTCGACACGAACTGTATCCTTGTCGAGAGTGAATTTGGCTGTTGCAGTGGCATCGTCTCCAAAATACCTGTCAAACTTTCCAAGTTTCTCTTCAATACGTTTCTGAAGAGACGGGACGATCTTCATGCCCTTACTACTGCTTGTTACTCTCATAACATCACCCTTCCTATTTGAATTTTTCAAGTTTCTGCAGATGGTATATCGTTATGGCCTCTGCTTGATTTAATTATACATGATTAAAAACATTGAAACGTAACATATATGACTGCAATGAGTCGTATAAAATGGTATAATAAAAATGTTGTGCCGGATGATTTATTTGCTTTCTCAGGAGGTCTTTTCAATGGTTGATTATTCTGTAGTTGTTCCTCTTTATAATGAAGAGGAGGTTATTTCAGAAACCTATCGCAGGCTAAGAAAAGTTATGGAGACACTTGATGGATCCTACGAAGTCGTTATGATAAACGATGGAAGCAGAGATAAAACAGCTGCGATGGCTAAAGAGATATGTGCGTCTGATAGTAATTTCAAGCTTCTCAACTTTTCCAGAAATTTCGGTCATCAGACAGCTATCACAGCGGGTATGGATCATGCAAGCGGGAAGGCTATAATAGTGATAGATGCTGATCTTCAGGATCCGCCTGAAATTATACCTGAAATGATAGAGAAATGGAAGCAGGGATTTGAAGTTGTATATGGTAAGCGTGTCTCGCGGAAGGGTGAAACATGGTTTAAGAAACTTACAGCAAAGCTCTTTTACCGGACTCTTAACAAGCTTACCGATGTGAAAATACCTACGGATGTCGGAGATTTCAGGCTTATCGACAGAAAAGTTAAGGACGCTCTGCTTAAGGTTCCGGAACACAACAGATATGTGAGAGGTCTTATCAGCTGGCTGGGATTCAGACAGACTGAGGTAGAGTTTATTCGGGAAGCCAGATTTGCAGGAGAAACAAAGTATCCTTTGCGCAAGATGATTAA
>JAQVYV010000119.1 GCA_028708525.1 Eubacteriales bacterium | reverse complement strand
GCAATGGATCGAGTTAACATCCTTGATTTTGGAGCAATGTCGGGCGGTAAAGTTGATTGTTCGTCTTTTATACAGGCAGCGATCGATAGTGTGGCTGACACCGGAGGTATCGTTAGCATCCCTTCCGGTCTTTTTAGAATGGAGAAAGGTGTTATCATTCCAATGGGGGTCACGGTAGAGGGATTTACCGATGCAACGACCGGGCCATGGCAGAATTGGCTGGACAGTCAGGATAAAGGCGGCTCGATCGCCGCGGACTTTCATCTTGGATCACACGGCAGTAATTGGGCTGATCCCTTACTTTTCAAAGGAAGTTGGATACTAGCCTGCAATGGTATCGGCGATACTGATGCTCCGCCGACCTTCAGACTAGAAGGTAATTCCACTATCCGCAAATTGGGCTTTGTGCATTCATCCCAGCCTCCGGTAACTTCTTCTCTGACGCCATGCCCTCCTGCGATAGGTGCTTACAGTTCTCTTGATTTGGAGAAAACACGTGATGGTATAACAGTCGAAGATATTTCTCTGGCGAATCCGTATATCGGGATCGCTTTTGTTATAGGCTCGCGTATTGAAGATCCATACTTTGGAGTAATGGAAAATAATGTAACACGTTCATTCGGAAGACACAGGATACATAACGTCATGGGCGGTCCGCTTCATACCGGTATTCTTATCAAGGGTCTTCTTGATACGGTAGATATTGCCAATATACAATTCAATTACTCGAATTATGAGCATTCTTATGTTAAAACACGCATGCAGACTGCTACAGATTTTCATTTTGTACGTGCTGATGGCATGAATATTCAGAATGTACTTTCATTCGGTGCTTATCGTGGCCTTTACACTCAACCGGGCTACGGATCGCGGAATGTCTCGCTGCGAGCCGTCAATATCAACATAGAGTCAATGATCCCGATCATGCTCGATGCAAACGGAATGTATGAAATATCTAATTCATACTTTCTTATGGTCAATTTTGCAGGATACAACACTTCGAAAAAGTCAGCCTGTGTTGATATCAATTCTGACCCTGATTGCCCTCATCAATCTGTTTATCTCTTCAATAATTGTTTTTTCCAGAATTCTATACCCTGTGACATAAGAGAAAACGCAGGTGCTGTGGATGATGTTGATGACACCGTTATCAGAATTCATTTCACTGCAAGTCATCACATTTCATTCGGTAACTGCATGTTCTGGGGATGGGGTGCTTTCGGCAGAAAGACTCCGGTCGTCAGCTTCACTCACTCACATGGGGGAATTCCGACTTGCTCCTTCAGAGGATGTACCTGGAACAGTGAATCATTCAACGGTTCATTAGCTGAGCTTCAAGGCGATAAAGCAAGCGCAGGCGTTCTTGTTTTCAGTGACTGCCGATTCCCTTATTCACTTGAGCTTCCCACCGACCGCAGGATATGGCTTAAATCATGTATTGTTGCGAATAGAGACGGAAGCTATAAGCTTTTAGATCAGATATCCTGATCTATACGGTATTTAGAACTCTTCTAAATTTGGAGGTCAAAATGAAAATCAGACGACACCTCATCTCTTTTATGATCCTGCCGATCATTGCTGCAATGCTTTGGAACATACCATCCGCTGATCTTATGTCGCACAAGACTTTTGCCGATGGCAGAGCATATGTCGACATACGGGATTTTGGTGCTGTCGGAAACGGACTGACAGATGATTCAGGGGCTATCCAGAAAGCTATCGATGCTGCAGCTAAAACAGGTGCTGTTGTCTATATACCCGGAGGAATGTTCCGGATGGCTAAAGGTGTAAAAGTGCCGAAAGGAGTTTCTGTTGAAGGCTCACTTTCAGCCAGCACCGGTCCCTGGCAGGACTGGCTGGATTCAGAAGGCAAAGGCGGACAACGCATATTCGGCAGTACTGCTGGTGCACTTTGGGCAAGTGCTGATTATATGAGAGGATCCTGGATACTCGCAGATAACGGACAGGGTGACCCCAACAGTGACCCTACCTTCCTTCTTGACGGAAACACCGCAATAAGGAAACTTGGATTCGTGAACCGCTCACTGACTCCTGTTACTTCCATGCCTAATTTATCACCTCCTCATATCGCTGTTTATTCCGAAGCTATGACGGCCGGAGCAGTGAATGGAGTTGTTATAGATAACATAACGCTTTCAAACCCGTATATAGGAATAGCTGTTGCACAGAAGGGAAGCGGTATACTCGAGCAGGATACTGACAAATCAAATTCAAAGAGCCAGACCGGTACTGTCCGCATATCAAATATAATGGGATCTCCGCTTTATAAAGGAATAATCATCAAAGGGATCTCCAGCAGAGTTGAATTGTCCAATCTGCAATTCAATTACTCCTGCTACATAAGCTCGCATGTGCAAATGCGGATGCAGATGGCTACGGATCTTGAAATAATGGGATCTACTGATGTGCATGTAACTGACATGCTTACCTTTGGTGCTTATAGCGGGATCACCACGCTTCCCGCTTATAATGGGCGCATTTCCAATCTGACTGCGATAAATCTCAACCTTGAAGGTCAGAAAGCCATCAGCATTAAGTCTTCCGGTACTTATAAGATTTCCAACTCCTATTTCTTTATGGTGAATTTTGCAGGTGCCGCAATACTAAAACCCTTCAGAGCTATTGAAATAGCTCAGGATACGACAAGTTCACAGCCTGCTGTTTATGATTTTACTAATTGTGTCCTTCAGAATCCTATAATCTTCACTGAGGCAAATAATTCCCAATGGGAGGATATCGCGATCGATCTTGATCTTGGCGGAAAAGCAAAAGCTACTTTTACTAACTTCCAGATTTATGGAATGGATCAAAGTTTGCAGGATCCGCAGATACGATATAACAGACGCTCCGGAAGCGGAACTGAAGTGATCTTTAACAATGTGAATTTCATTTCAGCATTTTCCAATCATCTAATTCGATTCACCGGCAGCGGGTGGGCTTCTGATGAAGTGCGCTTTTCAAACTCACGATTCCCTTCAGGTGCACAGATCACGTCAGCTTCACAGCTTTCTTTTAAACAATGCGTGATCTATAACGGCGCGTCGAACTCGTATTATGAAAACTGACTTAAAATCTGACCGGAGGCTGATCCCTATGAAATACATACACAAAACACTATCGATGTCCATCTCGCTCATAATGCTATTGATGCTCATAACTGCTTGTACTCCTTCACCAACTAATGATCCTTCATCTACAACTTCAGCTGCAGCTTCAGCTTCAGCTTCATTTTCTGATCAGACAAGTCTTCCTGTCTACACAGATAGTGATGTGTCTTCATTGCTGTCCTCGGATACTTCATCCGAAAACCCTGATTTTCCCGGAAGCACAGGTGTTTCTGCAGGTACATCTTCAGCTTCAGTGGGAGGGCAGTTATCCTCCGCATCTTCGTCTGCAGTCTCAGGAGGTGCAGATGTTCCGTTAAAGAGTATTGGTGACGTTTATGTCAATGTTAAAGATTTTGGTGCAAAAGCTGATGGCGTAAATGATGATTCGGGAGCTATCGAAGCTGCAATAACAAGTATCAACAAGACCGGTGGCACGGTCTATCTGCCTTCCGGACGTTACCGAATGGCGAAGGGGATACTTGTACCGATCGGAATATCTGTTATTGGTGATACTCCTACCACAAAGGCGAAATGGCATAGCATTTCTGCAACAAGCTCTGCTAAGGCTGCTGAAACAGGAGGAAGCAGCTGGATGGCTTCATCTAATTTTTCAGGAACATGGATACTTGTAGATCACGGCAAAGGAAATGTTGACAGTGCTCCGACTTTCCGTATCCAGGGCAATACAACAATTGAAAATCTTGGGTTTGTTTATCCCGGGCAGGTTCCCGCAGCCACATCCGTGTCCGAGTATCCTCCGGCGGTCGGGATCATAACTTCTGTTGCCAATCGTTTTGTTCGTGACGGAATGCGAATAGCCGGTCTTAATCTTCTGAACCCTTATGTAGGCATCGCTATAATGCAGAATCAGGATATACACAATTATTATGTAGGCGCAAGTGATACGCAGGATGGCAAGATCTCAACGGGCAGGATAACTGTATCAGACATCACAGGAAGCCCGCTTTTGAAAGGTATATATATAAAAGGAATACTCGATACGGTAGACATACAACGTGTTCGTTTCGGATATTCTAATTTTCACAATCAGTTCGCGACATACAGACATAATAACGCCGTCGATTTTGAGGTTGCACGTGCAGATGGGATCAACATCTATGATTCCGTGTCTCTCGGTGCATCATATGGAATTAAAACAACAACGGCGTTTTCGGGTTCATCTTCGATTCGTGCAAGTAAACTTACCATTCGCAGCCGTGTTCCGGTAAGTGTTGTGACAGGTATGTATATTTTCTCAGAGTCTGATCTTTACATGTCGAATTACGGAGGATTCTGTTCTTCTGACAACTATACCGGAATCGAGGTATTCCAGGATCCGCAATGTGTTCACCAACCAATGTATCTTTTCAGCAAAATAAAACTTACGAACGAAATACGCTCTTCTTCAAAGACCGATATTGGCATGCATATCAAGATGGGTAAATCCGGTAATATTTCTGTTTATGATTCGGTTTTCAACAACGCCAGCCCCGATACTACCGACCCTGTTATACTGTTCGAACGTAATGACGGAAGCGCTATATCCGCACATTTTCTTGATTGCGAATTCACAAATGCTTCGGGTAGTGGTTTGCTTGCGCGGAATGTAACGATACCGAACGGTGCACTTCAATTTAAAGCCTGTGTCATCGCTGATTCTCTGTACTCTTCAATGCCCGGGAATTCAAATATCTGGTTTATAGGAAGTAAACTTAAGAGCGGGGGTGGACTTAATATACGTTAATCGTGTTTACCGGTTTGTTCTTTCTCTTCTTTCATCATTGCCAGAATGTTTTCTGCGGTTATACGCCTTGCGTTAGCCTCTATTGACAACTCGATCGTCAGTCTGTGCATTTCCTCAGGTGTTCTGTCTGTATGCAGCACTCTCTCTGCAACATCATGGAGAGCCTTACTCTGTGAAACAGAGAACTGTTCATACAGGACCTTCTTATCCTGTTCACTTTCCTGTAACCTTGTTATATTTTGCATTGTCAGAACTTGTTTCAGCATACATATAACCAACATCGCTGCAAGGTGTTCTCTGGAGTATTTTTTCTTTTCGGGACGTGGTATAAGTCCGTCTTTAACGTAATTATTGATCATACTGGATGTAAGTAGCTTGTTTTCTTCATCTTTCTGAAAAAG
>JAQVYV010000118.1 GCA_028708525.1 Eubacteriales bacterium | reverse complement strand
TAGAGAGTTTAAGAAAATATCCCGATCCGACTTCTGCGAAGCTGAGGGAAGCTGTTGCGGGAGTGTGCGGGGTAGAGACGGAGATGGTTTTCACCGGAAACGGATCTGATGAGGTGCTTGCTTTCGCTTTCAGAGCTTTCTTCGACGAGAAGACTAGAATCGCTTTCGCGGATATCACCTACAGCTTTTATCCGGTCTATGCGAAGTCGCTTGGCATACCGTATTCACTGATCGCTGTCAGAGATGATCTGTCGATCGATGTTGAGAGATATATCGCATTCAAAGGCGGAGTCATCATAGCTAATCCGAACGCTCCCACAGGAATTCTGACTGATACGACCGACATCAGGCGGATCGTTGAAGCGGATCCGGACAGGCTTGTGATAGTGGATGAAGCGTATATCGATTTCGGGGGAGAGTCGGCAGCTTTCATGACGAAGGAATATGACAACCTTCTGGTTGTACAGACAGTGTCAAAGTCCAGGGCGCTTGCGGGTATAAGGGTAGGGTATGCTATAGGAAATCCGGCTCTGATCAAAGCGCTGGAAAGGGTCAGGGATACGATCAATTCATACACAGTCGACTCGGTAGCTCAGGCTGTCGCTGCTGCTGCTCTTAAGGATGATGAGTGGTTTGAGGTAAATCGCGGCAAAATAATTGCTTCAAGAAAATCACTTACGGAGAAACTCGCAGAGATGGGGTTTGAAACATTGCCTTCTGCGGCCAACTTTGTTTTTACTACGAAAAGGGATGTCGATGCGCGTATGCTCTATGAAGAATTAAAGAAAAAAGGTATACTTATAAGATACTTCGATTTGCCAAGGATCGATGGGTATCTGCGGATAACCGTAGGTACGCCTGAAGAGAATGAGGCATTGTGTGACGCGCTGTCGGTGCTCGTGCCTGCTTCCCGGAAAGCATAAAGAAAAGGATAGTGATCGTTATGAGAAAAGCATCAGTTAAAAGAGATACGAATGAAACCAGGATAATCGTTGATCTTGATATCGACGGGTCGGGCGAGACAGATATCTCCACGGGTATCGGGTTTTTCGACCACATGCTAACTTTGCTTGGCAAGCATTCGGGGATGGATCTGAGGATACTTTGCAAGGGTGATCTGGAGGTGGATTTCCATCACACTGTTGAAGATACGGGGATCGTTCTTGGTAAAGCTTTTCTGGAAGCCCTGGGCGACAAGAAGGGCATCAGAAGATACAGCAATGTACGTATACCGATGGATGAAGCGCTGGCTGCATGTGATCTGGACATCTCGGGAAGACCTTTTCTTGTATATAATGCTTCGCTTAAGTCAAGGAAAGTCGGTGAGTTCGATGTGTGTCTTGCGGAGGAGTTTTTCAGAGCCTTCTCAGTCAGCGCTGCAGTTACTTTGCACATGAACTGTGAATACGGCAGGAACGATCATCATATGATCGAGGCGATGTTCAAGGCTCTTGCTGTTGCTGTTAAAAGGGCGGCTGAGATCGACCCGAGATCAGAGGGGAAAGTGCCGTCGACCAAAGGGGTCATTTGACTTTTTGTTTTGTATAAATATTAACAGGGGGAGCATATGAGTGATACGGTAAGGGATATCGATTTTCTGGATCTGCCGGTGTTCGTTAAAGGTAAGGTGAGAGATGTATATGATCTCGGGGATAAATTGCTGATCGTGGTAACGGACCGGATATCCGCGTTCGACGTTGTTTTCGACGAAACAATACCTGATAAGGGCAAGGTCCTCAACAGTATTGCGGCATTCTGGTTTGAGTTCACGAAAGACGTCATAGGCAACCACGTTATTTCTACGGACCCGGCTGATTATCCCGGGATCTCTGAAGAAGCAGCGGATAAGCTTAAGGGAAGGTCGATGCTGGTGAGAAAGATAGAAATGCTGCCGGCGGAATGTATCGTAAGAGGTTATCTGGAGGGGTCTGCTCTTAAAGAATATAAGGCTGAGGGTACGATAAACGGGATAAAGATGCCTGAAGGTCTGAGGCAGGCAGATAAACTGCCCCAACCTTTGTTCTCACCGTCTACCAAAGCTTCCGAGGGGCACGATATAAATATCACTTTCGAACAGCTTTGTGATATCGTCGGAGAGAGGACTGCTTCTGACTTAAGGGAGAAAAGTCTTGCGCTTTATGAGAAAGCTTGCGCATATTCTCTTTCTAAAGGGATCATTCTGGCTGATACGAAATTCGAGTTCGGGATGGCTGATGGTGAAATAATCGTTGCTGACGAGATATTCACTCCCGATTCATCCAGATTCTGGGAGCTTTCTGAATATGAGCCGGGAAGAGCCCAGAAGAGCTTTGACAAGCAGTATCTCAGAGAATGGCTTGAGACTTTGGATTGGGATAAGACTTATCCCGCTCCGAAGCTGCCCGATGAGATAATCGCTAAAACCGCAGATAAATACAGACAGGCGTACAGAATAATCACCGGAAGAGAATTGGAGTAAGCGCTTAGAATGATAGCTATCATCGATTATGGTATGGGAAATCTGGCCAGCGTTTATAAGGCTGTCAGATACGCGGGATATGATCCGAAAGTGACTGCTGATCCGGTAATGGTCAGTAAGGCTGATCTGATAATTCTTCCCGGTGTCGGAGCTATGGCGCAAGCAATGAACAATCTGGAAAGATCGGGGTTGACAGAGCCGCTTCTGAGGTCTGTTGAAGACGGTAAACCTTTCCTGGGGATATGCCTGGGATATCAGATGCTTTTCGAGTCAAGTGAAGAGGGTATGGGCGAAGGTCAACCTGCCGTAAGGGGACTAGGTCTGCTAAAGGGGAAAGTGCTGAAGTTTGCCGATATGCCCCGGATAAAGGTTCCTCATATGGGGTGGAATAAGCTCAGCGTCAGGAACAGTAGCTATCTTGAGGGCGGTGAGTTTATGTATTTCGTCCATTCTTTCTACCCGAAACCCGAAGACTATGATTCGATCACTTCTACCACGAGACACGGAGTGCAGTTCGCTGCTTCTGTGGAGATGAACAACATTTTCGCCACTCAGTTTCATCCGGAGAAGAGCGGTACAGCCGGGATACAGCTTCTAAAGAAGTGGCTTTCGGCAAATGCAGGTCCCGGGTCATTGGGGATCGGGACAGGTATCGGAGGAACGGCTAAATGATTTCGGATATATTTACTGTTTTTCCGGCTATAGATCTTCTTGGCGGCAAGTGCGTACGGCTTAAGCAGGGTTCTTATGACGATGTCACTGTTTATTCGGATGATCCTGTCAGTATGGCCTTTTCATTCAAAGAGGCTGGTGCCCGGGCGATCCACATCGTCGACTTGGATGCAGCACGATCAGGGGTTCTAGTGAACAGTGAAATAATAGCAGAGATATCCCGTCAGACAGGTTTATATGTCCAGACAGGCGGCGGGATCAGAAATATGGAAATACTTGAGAAGGTCTTAAAGTCAGGTGTATCCAGGGCGATACTGGGAACAAGTGCTGTAAGAGACAGAGCATTCACAGCCGCAGCTTTGCGCGAATACAGCGGCAGTGTTGCTGTAGGTATCGATGCAAGGAATGGCGAAGTCTCTGTCCAGGGATGGACCGAGGATACAGGGATCAAGACACTTGATTTTGCCCGGCTGATCGAGGCAGAAGGTGCCCGGACAGTTATATTTACAGATATATCAAGGGACGGAATGCTTGTCGGAACTCAGCTTGACGGTATACGTGAACTTGTCGCCGGTACACAGATGCAGATCATCGCTTCAGGGGGCATAGGCTGTATAGGTGATGTCATCGATGCTAAAGAAGCCGGCGCATGCGGGGCCATTGTCGGTAAAGCGATATATGAAGGAAAGGTGGATCTTAAGAAATGCTTACAAAGCGTATAATACCATGCCTTGATGTCAAGGACGGGAGAGTAGTCAAGGGGGTCAATTTTGTTGATCTTCGTGATGCGGGCGATCCCGTGGAGGCAGCTATAGCATACAATGAATCCGGAGCGGATGAGCTCGTGTTTCTGGATATCACCGCTACGAACGAGAACAGGAAAACCGTGGTTGAGATGGTTTCGAGAGTTGCAGATAAAGTTTTCATCCCGTTTTCTGTAGGCGGCGGGATCAGATCGGTGGGAGACATCAGAGAGATCCTGAATGCAGGAGCGGATAAGGTGTCTTTGAATTCTGCGGCTGTTGAGAGGCCCGAACTGATCACCGAGGCTGCGGATAAGTTCGGAAGTCAGTGTGTGATCGTTGCTATTGATGTGAAGGCTGACGCTGAAGGACGATACGAAGTCTATGTTTCCGGAGGAAGAAAAGCAACGGGACTGGAAGCCGTAGAATGGGCGGTAAGAGCCGTGGAGCTTGGCGCGGGAGAGATACTGCTGACCAGCATGGACAGGGATGGCACCAAGTCCGGATATGATCTTGAGATTACATCCAGGATCTCTGAGGCCGTGAACGTGCCGGTAATAGCATCAGGCGGTGCGGGGACGATGGAGCATTTCTATGAAGCGTTAAGAAAGGGAGGAGCGGAAGCAGTCCTTGCTGCAAGTCTCTTTCATTTTGGCGAGATTAACATCAGGGATCTGAAGAAATTCCTTCACAGTAAGGGGATATCGGTGAGGATGAAATGAATAATAAGCTTTCGAAGCTTTGGGCTTCGTTTAAGAAGGACAAGGATGGGCTGATACCCTGTATTGCTCAGGACAGGACTACGGGAGAAGTGCTGATGCTTGCATATATGGATGAGGAGAGTTTCATTCTTACTAATAATACAGGGTTCGCACATTATCACAGCCGCAGCCGCGGTAAGCTTTGGAAGAAGGGTGAGACTTCCGGCAATGTTCAGGAAGTGAGTGAGATCCGGGTGGATTGCGATATGGACACTATCCTGTTGAGTGTCGACCAGACGGGGCCTGCCTGTCATACGGGGAACAGGAGCTGTTTTTACCGAAGTATCGGAGATATACTTAAGGAGCAGGAACAACAGGACCCCAAACAATATAAGACAAGAGGAGCATTAAAATGAGTAATATCGGACTTATCATGGATGAACTGTATGAAGTAGTGATCGATAGGATCAACAACCCAAAGGAAGGTTCATACACAAACTATCTTATAGAGAAGGGCGTTGACAAGATCGCCAAGAAGGTTGGAGAAGAAGCTGTCGAAGTCGTTATCGCAGCTAAGAATGAAAGAAGGAGCGATACAGTAGCAGAAGTTTCTGACCTTTTATACCATCTCACAGTCCTTCTTGTACAGCAGGGGATCTCGCTTGACGAGATATATGATGAATTGAAGACCCGAAGGTGATAAGGATCACAAGCTCTCCATCCTGAGAAAATCTTTAAGGGCAATATGACGGAC
>JAQVYV010000117.1 GCA_028708525.1 Eubacteriales bacterium | reverse complement strand
GCGGATCGAAATCCTGTCATATGGCTCCCGCCCTCAACCGTTGCGATGTTGTTAGCGTAAGAATAGACGCTTTCGGCATAACTGTCATTATACTGGATGGCAAGTTCAATAAAGTTATCTTCATATTTAGCAGCAATATAGATCGGCGGTTTATGCAAAGCCTCTCTGTTCTTGTTCAGGTATTCAACAAAAGATACTATTCCGCCTTCATAATGCAGATTCTTTACAACAGGCAGTTCTTGTCGATCATCAGTAAGAATGATTCGAACTTCCTTATTCAGAAAAGCCATTTCGCGGTATCTTGTTATCATGATCCCAAAATCATATTCTATTTCAGGAAATATCGTTTTATCTGCATAGAATATCGTTCTTGTTCCGGTATCAGTCTTTTCACAAGAGCCAACTATTTCAAGTGTTGTTACAGATTTTCCTCTTTCGTATCTCTGTCTGTATATTTTCCCATCTCTCTTGACCTCAACTACCATCCATTCTGACAGTGCGTTAACTACAGACGCACCAACACCGTGAAGACCGCCGGATACACTATAAGCACCTCCGCCGAACTTCCCTCCCGCATGGAGAATAGTATGAACGACTTCAACCGTAGGTATTCCCAGTTTTGGGTGCGGTCCTACCGGAATGCCGCTTCCGTTATCAGAAACTTCAATCGTATCATCTTTATGAACGACTATATTTATAGTGTCGCATCTTCCTGCAAGGGCTTCATCGACCGAGTTCGCTACTATTTCATAAACAAGATGGTGTAACCCTCTGGCAGTTGTATCACCAATATACATTCCCGGTCGCTTTCTAACTGCTTCCAGACCTTCAAGAACCTGTATATCCGCCTCGTTATACTCTTTAGTATTGTGAGTATCAAAGGTATCGGCATCATACTTCAAAACTTCCTGCTCAACAAAATCTTCTGTAAGAGCAGACGGATCAGAAGCACGATTTACAAGTTCTTCTGTATCTTCAATGTTTTGCTTAACTTCATTCTTTTCCTCTAACATTCTATAACCTTTCCTGTTCTGCCTCTATCTCACTATTTTCTTCTAAACTATTACAGAAATTCTCTACCGAATTTATTCTGTTGCGTATTGTTCTTGATGAAACAGGAGATATATATACTTTATCTACAGCAACTATAACACTTCTCGGTATATCAAATGACACATTTTCTGTTATTCCATTAACTTCTGCGTTTCTCAGAAATCCAATGCTATCCTCATTATCTGTCAACAGATTATCAAAATCAAAAATACCTATTATCGTTCTGTCAGGGATTGAATAATCACCCCCGATGTGTACATACATAGAATCCTCCGCAATAAACAACATTGAACTCACAACCTATTTATTATACCATATCAGAAGGTGAAATCGTCCCATCAGATACCTCAAAGTATCTTATCTTTCTTCCTCCGTCCATACTGATAAGCTCAGGTTCCACATGAGATGCATCTGTACACGTAAGTATGACCTGAGCCCTTCCTATAGCGGATAACAACTGTTTCCTTCTCGTCTGATCAAGTTCGCTCATAACGTCATCCAACAACAAAACAGGCATACTTCTTGTCTCAGTGGCTATTATTTCAAGCTCAGCGATTTTAAGAGAAAGAACCGCTGTTCTTTGCTGTCCCTGAGAAGCATAACTTCTTATCGACTCATTATTGATTGAAATATCCAAATCATCTCTGTGTGGACCATGTGTTGTTGAACCTCTCTCAACATCTTCGTTAAAGTTACCTTTTAGTTTATTATATATTGATTGTTGTATCTCCTCATACCCATCCTCTGTGCTTATTCCTGCTACACTTCTGTATTTTACGTTTAACTCTTCTTTTCCGGAAGACATTATTAAATGATGATTAGATGCATGTTTATTTATTTTGATGCTAAAATCATTTCTTGTCATTATTATCTTTGCCGCAGAAGAAGCAAGAGCCATATCCCAAACTTCGATATTATAATGGTCCGAAGTAACGAGTCCATCCCTCATTCTTTTCAACTGACTATTTCTCTGTAATAATGTTTTCTGATAGATAGAAAGTTCATTAAAATAAGACGGTTTTATCTGTGATATCAGCATGTCTATATATCTTCTTCTGATCGAAGGTCCATCCTTAATTATACTTAAATCTTCCGGTGCAAAAATCACAGCATTAAAAATACCAACGATATCCTGGGTTTTACTCAGAAGCATACCATTGTGCTTTAATACCCTTTTCGGTTTCATTCTGGATGCATCTTTCGGGACCGCGTCATAATATGCAACTGATATGTTCTCGTTAAAACCGGAATATTCTGTATTGTCTTCAGCTGTTTCTATAAAATCCAACCCAACAGAATACTCACTTTCACCATGTGTTATAAGATCGCTGTCACGGTAAGTCCTGTGAGAACGCAAACAAGAACACAAATAAATCGCTTCAAGTAAGTTGGTTTTACCTTGTGCGTTTTGTCCATAAAAAACTACTGTATCTGAATCTAATTCAACTGTAACATCTCTATAGTTTCTAAAATTAAAAAGTCTTAAGGTCTTAACGTACATATCATCTTCTTAGAGGAAGCACCAAATAAGCAAAAGCGTTCCCTTCGATTGGTCTTATAACGCACGGACCCATATTTCCGTTAAATGAGATAGAAACCTCTTCTTCGTCAATAACTTTCAAAGCATCAATGAAGTATTTAGGATTAAAATCAATATCTATTTTATTTCCCGTAAGCACTATCGGGACTTCTTCTCTAACGCTTCCGACTTCTGTATTAGAGCTTATTATCAATCTGTCATCGTCGCTGGTCATAAGCCTTACAGGAAACTTTCTTTCATCTGTTGTTATGATAAGAGAAGCTCTCTCTATCGCACTGAGTAAAAATTCAGGTGAGACAGTAATCGTTGTTTCAGCAGTCTTAGGAATAATGCTGTTATAGTTCATATATTCGCCGGCAATAAGTCTTGAGACCATTTTAACGTTTCCCGTATCAAACATTATATGATTCGTTGATTTATATATCTCAACAGATTCCTTTGAATTATCTGTTATCCTCCCCGCTTCATTAAGAGATTTTCCGGGTACGATAAAGGATACTTCCGGTATATCACCGTCGACATCATTTCTTCTTAGCGCAAGCCTGAAACCATCTATAGCTACCATCTCTATAACACCCTCTGCACATCTTATGTTGCAGCCGTTAAGAACAGGTCTGCTTTCATCATTACTTACAGCAAAAATAGTCTGATGAACCATTTCTCTTAATTTATTCTGTGGAATAACTATCTTCTCATAATCTTCAACCACAGGTATTTTAGGATATCCTTCTGAATCAAGTCCCTTTATAGAAAAATGCGCGTTTCCACTCTCTATAACAACAGTGTTTCCTGTTCCTGCTTCGAATTTTACCATTTCTTCAGGTAGTTTCTTAATTATATCTCCCAACATCTTAGAATTTATAACGATACTTCCCTTTTCTATTACATCTGCATCAAAAGAACATTCTATTCCTGTCTCTAAATCATAACCTGTAAGCTTTACTCTTTCATCTGCTTCAATAAGAATACCATCAAGTATCGGCATAGTAGACCTTGTTGATACTGCTTTCTGAACGATATTTATTGCCTCTGTAAAATTTTCTTTCAGACATATTATTTTCATTTATTAAAGCCCCCTGTTCTATTTCAACAGTAATTTATTATATATATTTTATCACTATTTCTATTATGTGTGGTGGATAATGTTGATAACGATCCCCGTGCTGTTATTACTATAGTCTAAAGGGTGTTGATTCTGTGTTGAAAATGATGTTGATAACTAAAGAAGTTTGTTGAAAGAATATTTATAAAATATTATACACATTCTATCAACATCATATTATAAACAAATCAACAAAATAATGTGGAAAGCTCATCCTTTTATCCTCTTAATCAATTCATCTATGTCCTTCCTGGTTTCAGTGTAAGCATTTATTTCATCAGAAATCTTAGAGCAGGCATGCATTACAGTGGAATGGTCGCGATTACCAAATTCAGATCCGATCTGAGGAAAAGTCATATCAAGTATGTTTCTGCACAAATACATTGCAATATGACGCGGAACTGCAACTTCATTGCTGCGTCTCTTCGATTTTAAATCAGAAGGGGTTATGTTATAAAAATTTGAAACAATATCAATGATAAATTCGCATGTTACTTTTCTTGCAGCAACCGGAGATATCATATCCTTAAGAGCCTCTTTAGCTGATTCTGTTGTTATTCCACCTGCAAGCAAAGAGTAACAAAGAACCGTATTAAAGGCTCCTTCTAATTCTCGTATGTTAGTAGCGATATTGGAAGCAATATATTCGAAAACCTCTTCCGGAACTTCAGAGTTACTAAGCTGGGCACGCTTCTTCAGTATTGCTATGCGCGTTTCATAATCAGGAGGCTGTATATCTACCGTGAGTCCGCAAGAAAATCTTGTCCTTAGCCTTTCTTCAAGTTTAGCCAGACTCTGAGGTGGTTTATCACATGTCATTACGATATGCTTACCTGACTCATATAAAGAATTAAAAGTATGAAAAAACTCTATCTGCATCTCGTTCTTTCCTTCAATGAACTGGATGTCATCGATCAGAAGAATATCTGTACTTCTATATTTTCCTCTGAAATCATCATATTTGTTTTCCTTGATCGTCATAATGAACTCATTTACAAACTGCTCGCTTTGTACATAGAGAACGCTCTTATCCGGATGTCGCTTTCTGATAGAGTTTCCTATCGCGTGCATCAGATGAGTCTTTCCGAGACCTGATCCACCGTAAAGAAAAAGGGGATTAAAGTTGCGACCACCTTGCTTCTCAGCAACTGCCACACAGGCAGCATGTGCAAATCGGTTTCCACTGCCGACAACAAAAGTATCGAACGAGTATTGCGGATTTATTCTCCCGGTCCGGTATGAGCCATTATCCTCCGGAATGTCTGAAGTCTTAAGGGTAAGAGGAGAAGAAGTAACAGAAGGTTCACTACCGGAAATGAACATTTGAATAATCATTTCTGTTCCATAAGATGTCTTAATGGAGTTTCTGATCAAAGGAATATATTGTTCGGCAAAAGACTTATGAAAATCATTCGGTACCCTCAGGTTTAAAGTCTCTTCCTCGTATGAAATCGCCTCTATGGGTGAGATCCAGGTATTGAAACTGATTTCCGACATTTCTCCGGCAAGCACTTTCTTCGTACTTTCCCATAATTGCTCTACCTGTGCTCTTTCCATTTATGCAGATCCTTTCTGAAAACTTAAAGTACGGTTATTCTATCAGATTCGGAGGATGAATTAAAGGTCGACACGCAAAAAAGATCAAAC
>JAQVYV010000116.1 GCA_028708525.1 Eubacteriales bacterium | reverse complement strand
ACACCTGAAAACAGAATGCGCAGAGATGATCTGCTGAGGGCCGCTGCTGAAAAGGGTATTTCACCGGTCGTATCAGCTCTTGAACATATCACGAGGAACAGAGTAGAGGCGTGCGCGATCGCTGCGGTAAGCAGGTTTGAGCAGTTGGAGGAGATTTTGAAATAAGTCATAAATCGTTCGAAAAATATAACGCTATCTGCCATGAAAAATACATGATCAAAATGGAAAATAAGATACAGTTTTTGTATAAAAATGTGCAAAATACGAAAAAATAGCATAAAAATATGAAAACAAATGTACATATTGCATTGAACTATTTATTGGCATACAATTATACCTGTCGGTAAAATCTTTGAATTATCGGGAGGTGTTCTTATGAATCAGAAGAAGAAATCATCAAAGTTATGTATGGTTGCAACAGTCATGCTGTCTACTTATATAAGCTGGTAGATCCCTATGAAAATCAAACGACCTTTCATTGTGGTTGTTGTGACTTTTGGCATTATTCTGCCTGTGATATTGATAATAATCAATTCAGGAAGGCTGTTTAAACTTGATGACGGCAGCAGTAAATGGCGCTCTGATCAGATTAAAATCATACAGTACCTATATCCCGCGGTAAGATGTGTCAAACTTGCAGAGGATAATCAGATAGAGATCGATCAGAGTTATAAGGCTGATCTTGAGAAATATACTGCAAAACTATTTCAGAAACTTGACACATCAAGGTTGTGGGTTAACTATTTAGGGCAGCTTGTATGGCTGAGCGATCATTACGGATTTGGTCGCTCAGCTTATCTTTTGCAGGAAATGCAGAAACATTATTATGATGAGATCGGATTATTTACATTTGAATCGGATGAAATGAGGGCAATGACCGGTGAGAAGGACGCTATATGGGCAACATGCGAAACATACAGATATTTAAAGCATGATCGCAATCATCTGAAACATTTCAATGTTAATGATGGACTTTCAAGGTTTTTGGCAAAATACAATCATGAAGAGTCCGGCGACGATGAACAGATAGGTTGGGCGACTCTTTGGGAAGTTGCTTCGATACTTGAAGAATCAGGAAACGAAGATATGGTACCTTGGAATAAAGTCGTTGAGGTGGCTGAGCATGAGCTCAATGATGACTATTATCAGGACCTGATGAACGGTAAATATAGTGATAGTATCGCTATGATAGGGGTTGCGAACAGTTTATCTGATTACATGATTCGAATCAGAAATAATACGGGATGCGAAAATCTTGGACAGCAGATCTATGAAGAACTTGATTCTGAAGAGGAGTGCGGATATTACAAGGATGATCCGCTTTTTGTACTGTATTTTGCAATGATCCAGGATGCGGAGGATTTGAAAGGTAATGAGTTCATCTGTTCTAATTATAGTAACTGGCTGACTGAGAATTATCATACATCGATAGAGAATATATTGATCAGTGCTCTGGGAGATTGAGTCTATGAAGCTGCTAAACATAATTAAGAGATACGGCAATGATCACGAAGTGCTTAAAGATATCAGTCTTGAACTGGATAATTGCGGACTGGTGTCAATTCTTGGACCTTCGGGTTCAGGGAAAAGCACTTTGTTGAATATTGCCGGGATGCTCGATCCTGATTATGAGGGTGCAGTCGTATATTCAGATAAGCCGGTAGGGAAAAGTGAAAGCGAGATGCGAAAACTGCGTGCGGAGCGGATCGGATTTGTGTTTCAGGAGTACAACCTGATAAATTCCATTTCGGTGAAAGAAAACATATTGACCTCGCTGTATCTTGTAGGAAGTGATTTTGCCAAGACTAAGTACACAGAGGTCATGTCGCGATTTGGATTGACCGATCTTCAGGACAGGTTACCGGGCACACTATCAGGCGGCGAGAAACAGCGTGTTGCAATCGTAAGGGCATTGATCAGAGGAAGTAGTGTGATTCTGGCAGATGAACCTACAGGAAATCTTGACGAGACAAATGCGGAAGGTGTTTTTGAAGCCCTCAGAGAAGCAAGTCGTGACCGGCTTGTAGTCGTTGCGACTCATAACGAAGCACTGGCCTGCAGATATTCGGATCGTGTCATCAAACTACGTGACCACGTGGTCGACATTGACATGGATCTAGCCTATACGGCGAGTGCGTTACTGCAGGAGACGGATAGGCCGGAAACCAAGGGCAGACGATCCGGATCAGGGCTGAACACAGCATGGTACTTAAGGTTCTCCGTGGGTAATTTCCGTGCCCGTAAAAGAAAGATGGTATCTGTTCTTCTGGTGACCATTATGGCTTTGATTTGTTCTGCTATGGTCCTTGGCCTTTACAGTGGATTCCAAGGACTCTTCGGAGAAATCAATAAAGATATCCTGGATTCAGATAAAATCATAGTCAGGAACTATGGCGACGGACTCTTCCGGACTATGGACAGTGATTATCTGGAGAGACTCTCTGAGACAGGTGATTATGCGAAGCTGCTGCCCTGGTATGAATGTAAGATCAACATTTCGGCTGTCGGCAGAACAGTTGAAACGCGGATCACTGTGTGTGACGGGTCGGAATTTATGGAGAACAGAATACAAATAGTCAAAGGTGAGAATATTTCGAAGGAAAACGAAATTATTATCGAAGAGAAAACAGCGCGTGAAGTTTTCGGTGAGACTGATTGTATCAGCCATGAGATCATTGTTTCCGATGATACGGGATATTCACGGGTCTGCTTTGTTTCAGGAGTTTATCGCTCCAATAATGAGATCAATTCCGGGACGACTATCATATCTAAGGAGTTGAACACAGAACTGGCATCCGGTACAACAGAAGCTGATTTTATTTTTACTTATCCGGAAAGCCTGACCGAAAACAGAACCGTATGCAGATTCGAGGCCATAAAGGAGCCGGAATCCGGTGCGGTAGAGGATATTGGGCATGGAAAACTAATGGTAAATTCTTCAGGATTCAATGAAATCCTCAGACTTGTAAAGCCTGGGCATGCACCGGTTTCACAGGGTGATCTGTCAGCCGGTAATGTACCGGCTGATGTTTTTGACGCTGTAATAGGACGGACAATGATTTTTCAGCGACTTGATATGACGGTGTTTGCCCGGATGGAGATATCAGGGATTTTCACAGAAGAGGACCCGTCCGGATCCCTTGTTTTTCTGGTTTCGCGAGAGGATGCCGATATGATGAGTGCTCCGCTGATCAACAGAGCTGATCTGTATCTTAAAGATTTCAGTGCCGGTGGCCGCCAGGCAGCAGCCGAAAAGTTGAAAGATGCGGGGATATCATATGAATTGGCATCTGACAGGATAGGTGCACAGGTTATGGTAAAGATGTCTGTGATCAACGTCATAATTGTGGTAGTTTCTGTAGTTATTGTGTTCTTATCGCTTATTTTGTGCAATTTCTCTGCCAAAATCAATATAATAGACCGAACTTATGATATCGGTGTTCTTAAATCGCTTGGAGCATCGGGATCAGTGATCTTCAGGATTTTTGCTTCAGATACACTGTTAATGGGATCATTTGCAGGTTTTACTGCATGTGCTGTGGTTTGTATGGCTTGGCTGACTGGGATGACGGACCTTTTCGTGATCGAAGGAGCAACCGTATGGCAATTCCGGGCCTGGCACTTGTTACCGGTAATTGTCACCGGAACATTGCTTCCTCTTATTGCAGGGATCAAGGAGATAATGACTGTGTCGAAAATGAAAATCATGGATTCAGTAAAGCGGTAAGACTGATCATAGAAAAACCGAAATAATCAGAATGAAAAGCAAGAACGTTTTATGCAAATGATTTACTGCTCTTCGCTAAAACATAATCTCCGGTAACTGAGAATACAAGAGGAGCGAGATTGTGTATCATAGTTCTGACAAGGATCCAAACCGTAAAAGTCCATGCGATAGCCCAGACTGCGATTTCACTGCGGCAAAACACCGGCTCCCTCAGACATGTTTTCTTTTAGCAGGTTTACCTGATGCATTATCGCGGGTATCTCCTCCTCCATTAGCTCCTTGTAAAATTCCGAATAATTATGTGTCAGTTCATCCTCCGGCTGACTGCGGATCCCCTTAACGAACTGATCCAGAAGCTTGAAATCCTTTTCATAACAGTGCATCGAATTACTGCGGTGAGCATATGTGCCGACCTCAACGCCAAGTTCGGCGGCGGCTCTTTCCTGAAGTCGTATCAGAGCGAAAGCGTTGAAAAAGAAAGCCTCCGGCAAATCATTAGACCTGAACAAGACCTTTAAATGCAGTTTATTATCTCTGATGAAAAACTGTATCGATTGCATACATGCCGGATCGTTGTTCGCTGTGTCGACTTCGAAATCGCGGATGTTGATTATAGCTCTGCGCGATAACGGATTCCTGGCCAGTTCTTTATAGATAAATGGCATCTGCCAGGCATATCTTGCGTGATATGTGTACTCCCAGCATGTTCCGTCCCCGATCTTGAAATCCAGGATCCCATCCAGGACCTCCATTTCATACTGCTGGAGTTCCCTATGCCCACCTATTATCAGACGGCTTACCCTGGGTTCCTGCAACGGGTGTTCGATCACGACAGTCATGCTGCATTCTTTCTGCTGCTGCGCGTAATCGGGACAATCGACAAGCTCGGCATTGCTGTCAAGCTCCAATAATGCTTTGTGGTATGCTTGCGGGAGAGTATCCGCCTTAACGAAAATCTCTTTCATAAGTATGTTCCTTTCTGCTCTTTGATATAATTGATTATAACAGAAAAGCCTGCAGGCGGCTGATTGGAGCGGAGGATTTTCACCTTTGTCCCCCTCAGTTGAAAAGGAGGAAAGAAATGATCGAAATATTAGAAAACAGATTTATAACCAATATGGACCGACACCCCGGCATTCAATGGGATGATGTAAGAATCCACCTCGAATCTGTACCACCAGAGAAGCTGCGGTCGCTGGAAAAAATGGAAATAACCGGAGGAGAACCCGATGTTATCGGTTATGATCAAGAGAGCGGTGAATACATATTCGTTGATTTCTCACCGGAATCTCCTGAAGGAAGAAGAAGCCTCTGCTATGACCACAAAGCGTTTGAATCACGCAAAGAGAACAGACCGGCAGGAAGCGCAATGGACATGGCAGAACATATGGGAATAGAACTTCTCACGGAACAGCAGTATCGGGAACTGCAGACCAAAGGGAAATTCGACATAAAATCATCCAGCTGGATCACAACTCCTGAGGATATACGCAGTCTCGGCGGAGCATTGTTCTGCGACAGGAGATACGAAAGAGTCTTCGTGTACCACAATGGTGCACAGTCATATTATTCTTCAAGAGGATTCAGAGGGAAGATAAAAGTTTAATAGCTTCATC
>JAQVYV010000115.1 GCA_028708525.1 Eubacteriales bacterium | reverse complement strand
ATACCTGAACATGGTTCGGATCGTAAGAGAGATACGAGGCGAGAATAATTGAAACAACCTATATGCAGTGATAAACTGTATCATGATGAAAAGCGACATAAAACCAAAAGCAAGATCAGGAAAACAGACTGGTAACCTCATCTGCATATTCCGCAGGCAAGGGCTTATATTTGAATACGATCCGGTCCCGGTGACCCACAGCCGAACGACCTCGGAAAGATCATATCGCAACGACGAGCTCGTTGAACGTTCTAAAACCGAATTATATGAAGCAATCTATGACTGGGGCTTTGAAGAAAGTTCCCCGGGCATGTCTCCGTCCGCCTTATATGTTCATAAATTGGCAGAACGATTCATCCTGACTCTGACCCGGGAACCTGATATAGAGTTCACACGCAGGGCGCCGGAAATCGACCGGGAAACCATCACAGGATTTGCTAAGAAACCACCGTTCGCGTTCGGAGCTGAGAATATAACAAACGAGTGGTTAACCGACTTATACTTCAGGCTAGCTGAGGTTTTTGCCACAGAAATAGCAGCCCACAAAGGAACGGTACGTGAATATCTCAGTATCAAAAGCAAGAGAAGACCGTTGCATATATTCGGAAGGATATTTTTTCATCTTGTAGAAAGCAAGGATCCGTCTTTCCCTTTCGCCTTTTTAGCAACTTACAGCACCAGAAAACAAGACGATGAAAATCCATCACATATACCACTGAAAAACGCGTTGATCGAATATAAAGGTCATAACGAAAAGCTTCTGGAGTTATTGTCGACTGTCCGTAAAGCAGCGGCAGGAAGCCGGCTGATAAACGAAATGGTAAACAAAGGTGAAATCTTTTCTGCGATTCGCTTCACCGTGGAAGAAGCCTATCTTTTTCTGAAGGAAGTACCTTTGTATGAAGAATGCGGGATAATATGCCGGATCCCCCTTTGGTGGAAGAAAACAGGGGCATTTAATCTTACGATTGAGATCGGCGGGCACCGGCCCTCAGAGATCGGAATGGATGCGCTGCTGACTTTCGAACCGAAAATGCGACTCGGTGAAGATGATATCACCCGTGATGAGATCCAATCGTTGCTCACACAAGCATCCGGATTGCGTATGATAAAAGGAAAGTGGGTCGAAGTCGATGAAGATAAACTGATCAAAGCTCTTGAAGCCTTCGACAAAGCAAAACAGCAAGCCGGGACGGGAGGCATTACTTTTGCCGAAGCAATGAGAATGCAATTGATCTCCGATACTGATCCCGGAGCAGCTTCAGTCCAACGATCCTCCATCTTGGGAGAAGTCTTCGACGAGTACCCCGAAACATCCGTCACCAGAGGACAATGGCTTAACGATATGCTGTCAAATCTAAGAGACCCGAAACGGCTCAGTAAAACCGAACCCGGCAAAGGTTTCAAAGGAACGCTCCGGCACTATCAACAGGCGGGACTCGACTGGCTCAGGACCATGCGGGAACTCGGATTTGGCGCTCTACTAGCTGACGATATGGGCCTTGGTAAAACCGTCCAGATACTCGCGATGCTCGAATATCTGCGCTGCCTGGAACCCGGGACCACGTCACTACTCATAGTACCGGCATCACTAATTGGCAATTGGGAGAAAGAAATACAACGCTTCACACCGGAACTGGACTTTACGATCCTTCACGGCCAAAACCGATCCGATTCTTCCTCCAGCCTCTTTATCACAAGCTACGGCATGGTATCAAGGATCACCTGGATCCGAGAGAGAAAATGGGACGTATTGATAGCCGACGAAGCACAGGCAGTGAAAAATCCCTCGACAGCTCAATCCGCAGCAGTAAGAAAGCTAAACTCCTCATTCAAAATAGCGATGACAGGCACACCTATCGAGAACAGGCTGTCAGATCTGTGGTCGATATTCGATTACCTCAACTCCGGAATGCTTGGCACTATAAACGAATTTGACGAGTATATCCGCAACATAAACAATGATAACGAAAAAATCAGAGAGCTCGTGAACCCTTTCATCCTGCGCCGCCTTAAAACAGATAAAGCAATAATCAGCGACCTGCCTGACAAGATCGAGATCAAAGAATACTCCGTTCTCACTCGCAGACAGACGATCCTCTATCAGCAGGTGATCAGCGAACTGAAAGAAAAACTCGAAAACACGGAAGGAATAGAACGCAAAGGTCTAATCCTGTCCGAGATAATGAAGTTGAAACAATTATGCAATCACCCCGACCAGTTCCTCGGACAACAAGATTTCGATCCCGAACACAGCGGAAAATTCGATCTCCTGAGGGATATATGTGAAACAATACGAGAGAAAAGAGAAAGAGTACTAGTTTTCACACAATTCAGACAGATGACGGAACCATTATCAAAGTTTCTGGAAGGAGTGTTCGGCAGAAAAGGCCTTATACTTCACGGTGGTACGTCCGTCAAAAAACGAACGGATCTGGTCGAAAGGATGAACGGCGATGAATACTGTCCCTACATGATCCTTTCACTTAAAGCAGGCGGAGTAGGGTTGAATCTGACTGGGGCATGCCATGTTATACACTTTGACAGGTGGTGGAATCCTGCCGTTGAAAACCAGGCAACGGACAGAGCTTTCCGTATCGGACAGACCCGTAACGTCATGGTCCATAAGTTCATAACCGAGGGAACGATCGAAGAAAAGATCGATTCGATGATCGAACGCAAACAACAGTTTGCAGCTGACATAATACAAAGCACAGGCGAGAAATGGATAACTGAGATGAGCAATGAAGAGCTTATGGCTTTATTCACTATCTCATAAACAGGGGAGGAGTATAAAATGTCATACTATGATTACTATAAACCTAAGAAAAAGAAGATCGATCCAAAACAGAAAATCGATAAAATGCTGAAGAAGAATCCCGGCAGCATTGAACCCGTGATTATTGAGGGGACCAAGATAGCCAAAACCTGGTGGGGTCTTGCCTGGATCCAAAATCTCGAGCGCTACGCCGATTATGAGAACAGGATCTCCCGCGGCAAAAGCTATGTCAGAAGCGGTTCTGTTATCGATCTCAGGATAGGCGAAGGATTGATCACCGGTGTAGTTCAGGGAACACGGATCAAGCCTTACGAAGTATCTGTCAGCATCACACCGCTTAACGAGGAGAAATGGAACAACATCACGAAGAAAGTGTCCGAAAATATCGACAGCATCGAGGCTCTTCTCGAAGGCAGATTCCCGGATGAAATGAAGGAACTCCTGACAATGGAGAAAACCGGTATTTTCCCTTCACCCCGGGAGATATCCTTCAATTGTTCATGCCCTGACTGGGCCAGTATGTGTAAACACGTAGCAGCTGTTCTCTACGGGATCGGAGCCAGACTTGACAAGGACCCCGGATTGTTTTTCAAACTTCGCCGGGTCGATATCAACGATCTTATAAGCAGATCGCTTTCAGATAATCTTGACGATCTGCTGAGTGCCGGTAAAACTTCACGCAAGTCATCCGTAAGAAAGCCACAGAAAAGCAAAACCCGTGTGATCGATGAATCAGAAGTTTCTGAGCTCTTTGATTTGTAGTTTCAGGATCATTCTCGATCAATGAGTTTTAATATTTTGTAAATTTAACCTACAGTAGGTTAAAATCACAAATATCTCAAAGAGCATATGAGAGGAGAGGAAAGGAAAGGACAGCAAAAAACCAAATCACTTCTTCATTCCAAATCCAAACACGATATCCTTCTCCTGCAACCGATACTTTTCGAGTAGTTCCGGCCCGCACGAATTTGATCCGACCCCGGAAACCTTATAGTCTATCCGGAAATTCACAGAACCATCCTCACAAAGCTCATCAGTATGCATCGCCTTTGTTAGTGCTTCAGAGCTGAAACGAGAAACTCTGAACTCAAACGCATTATCATTATCAGCAACGAATGAAGGACCACCTTCAAACTTCAACAACCGAGTATTCGTATGGTTTCCATGCTCCTGCGGAACGACATAATGAACATACTCAGCCTGCGCGTTACTCTCGTGCCAACCCATATAGGAATGCCTTCGCATATCGCAATAATTCTCACCCGGTCCCGCACCAAAGTACCCGAATTTTCCCGCACCGAGATCAGCCTTGAACTCAAATCCAAGACGCGGCAACCAAATACAATTCTCTCTGACCTTACCGCTGAGCTGCCAGTGTATAGCACCGTCAACACCTATCTCAACCGCAAGACCGTATCTAAAGAAAGGAGCTCGCGAGATCCCGGCAAGGCTTCCCTCGACAAGAATACAGCCATCAACGACATCACACCTGTATACCTTAGAGAAAAGTATATCAAAATTCTCACCCTGCCACTCATTACCACTTCCCCAAAGCATACGAATATTTCTGTCATTATCGACAGGAGCTCTCCAAACAGTCAGACGGATCACATCAGCAAGAAACTCCTTGCCATCAATAACGATACTGTCAAAATTCCCGTACTGCCTGGAGAATGCATACTCAAACCCATCACCGTGTGCGTAAATATGATGATCATCAGCTGTAAGGATAGTCCGGACCCCGGAACTAGTCTCATTTCCGGATTTTCCGCCAAAACCCAAGCCTCGGTCTTCAATCACCTCATGCTGACACCGCGCTATCTCCTCATCACCATCCATCAGGCACACATCCAGAAAACATCCCATTTCACACTTCGCAGCCAATTTCTTAAGCAGTTCTGCAAGAGGTCTCCCTCCGAAATCAAGTGTGATCTCTGCTGTCTCCTTAGGCATTACATCGGCTTTGAACAAATGCGAATCCACCACAGACTTATCCATACGCAGATCACACCTAAGCATGAACTCATTCAGATCGGTAAAATCCATACGATTCGTCACATAAAGCACACCATTCCGCCAGGAACTCTTCATCGGTTGGTAAGCTGTCTTCACTTCAAGCGAGCCGGCCTTAAGCCTACGGTCGGAAAACACCATCCCGTCACAGCAGAAATTCCCGGAATGAACGAGTTCACCCTCGAAATCCCCACCGTACTTCTGCACCCCATCGACTACGACAGTATGGTCGCACCATTCCCAGATACATCCTCCGATGAGTTTCGGGTACCTGTCGATCACATCCCAATAATCACACACATCTCCCGGCCCGTTTCCCATTGCATGTGAATACTCACAAAGGAAAAACGGCTGCTTCATCGACTCATCCAAGGCGTACTTCTCGATATCAGCGACCGAGTGATACATCCTCGAATACACATCGGTCAGATCCGTCCGCCCCCCGCGCGAAGCATCCTCGCAATGCATCAGGCGCGACGGATCCCGCCGTTTCCCCCACCTGATCATCTCCTCATGGTTTGTCCCGTGCCCGCTCTCATTCCCCGTAGACCACATAATTATGCTCGGGTGATTCTTATCCCTCTCAACAGCCCTCACCATCCGGTCCATAAACGAATCCAGCCA
>JAQVYV010000114.1 GCA_028708525.1 Eubacteriales bacterium | reverse complement strand
ATTGCACATCTAACGTCAACTGCTTATCGGAAAGTGTGCCTTCTTTAATGTAAAAACCTTTCGCCGGTATGTTTTTAGTTCTGTAATACTTATCATCAACAATTGATGAAGCTTCTATGGGAACAAACTTTATTACCGTGCTTCCCTTCTTAGAAGTCATCACCTGAACACCGTTGTTAGTTCTTGTTGCCTTTAATGGGATCTGAGTTGAATTGAAAATTAATAGTTTATTTATATTGCTGAATACGGCAAAATCATTTTCCTGCTCCAGATAATATATAGATATGACCGGTGAAGCATCACTGAAAGCATTAAGTAGTTTCTTTCGGTTGGTTTTAGTTTCATATGACTCAAGTGCAACTTTAGCAACTTTCCCGTTAGCAAATCCAAGTATGATGTTTCCATTATATTCGTTCGTACTATGCATGAAGACTATATTCTCACCTTCATCCATACCGAGAAGATTGGGAAGATATTCACCGAGATCTGACGGTTTATGGTCCTTGATCTCAAATACTTTCGTTTTATAAACATTACATTTATCTGAAAAAAACAGCAAGTCGGATTTATTCGAGGTTTCAAATTCAACAAAAATACTGTCATCCTCTTTGGTTTTGAGTTCTCCGGCACTCCTTAAAGATGTTAATGGAAGTTTCTTAAAATACCCCTGTTCAGTCAGAAAAAGTTTAACCCTGTAGTCTTCAATCATTATATCTTCATCAAATTCTGCAGCACCACTTTCATCAACTAACAGAGTTTTTCTTGGTTTAGAATATTTAACTATGACATTATTAAGTTCTTCTATAATGATTTCATCGATTTTCTCAGGATTTTCCAGAACATTCTGCAAATCACCGATCTCGATTCTCAGGATTTTAAGGTCAGCAGTTTTATTTAGGATATATTGCCTGTTCAGATTTCTCAGTTTGATATCTGCAACATATTCAGCCTGTATTTCATCGATACTGAATCCTTTCATTAGATTTGGCACTACATCTGCAGCCATTTCAGTCTGTCGGATTATCCTTATTGCCAGATCGATATCCAGGAGTATTTTCTCAAGCCCTTGCATCAGGTGGAGTCTTTCCTTTTTCTTCTGAAGATCGAATGAGACCTCCTTGCGCACACAAGACCTTCTCCATGAAGTCCATTCACCAAGGATCTGCTTAACTCCCAATACTCTTGGACTTCCATTTATCAAGATATTGAAGTTACAACTGAAAGATTTTTCAAGCTCTGTGAAACGATAAAGTTTCATCATAAGAGTTTCAGGATCAGCTGTTCTTTTATGATCGATCGTGATTTTAAACCCATCCTTATCGGACTCATCTCTGACATCATTGATTTCTCTGATTTTATTTTTCTTAACAAGATCGATTATTTCTTCAATGATCTTTTCAATTGTAGAAACATAGGGGATTTCAAATATTTCTATAAGACTGTTCTTCTTATCTATTCGGTATTTAGCTCTTAGTTTAAATGAGCCCCGACCGGTCTCATATATTTGGCGCATAGCTTTACGATCATATAACAACTGTGCACCTGATTCAAAATCCGGTGCAGGCATGATCTTCACGATGTCCGAAGACGGATCACTCAAATATGCAATCGTAGCTCTGCACACTTCCTCAAGATTGAAAGAAGCGATCTGACTTGCCATTCCAACAGCGATACCCTGGTTTGCATTGACAAGTACACTTGGGAATGTAGCAGGAAGCAGAACAGGTTCCTGCGTTGTGTTATCGTAGTTATCTATAAAATCCACTGATTCTTTATCAAGTCCTCTGAATAACTCCTCGCAGATCTGATCAAGTCTTACTTCAGTGTATCTTGATGCTGCACAAGCCATATCCCTTGAGTATTGTTTGCCGAAATTACCTTTAGAATCGATATACGGATGAAGTAAAGCTGCATTAGCTCTTGTAAGACGAACCAGGGTGTCATAGATTGCTTCATCACCATGAGGATTAAGTTTCATTGTCTGCCCGACAACATTTGCTGATTTCGTCCTCTTACCTCCCAAAAGCCCCATTTTATACATTGTATACAGGAGCTTTCTGTGTGCAGGCTTGAAGCCATCGATTTCAGGTATTGCCCTTGATACGATAACACTCATCGCATATGGCATGTAATTCTGTTCAAGTGTTTCTGTTATCGGTTGTTTAGTAACATGCATTATCTTAGTTACTGGCTTATTATCAGTTTTCTTCATTCTTTTCTCCATGTAGTTATTAATCCAGATCAAGATCCTGTAAATATAGGTATCCGAATTCTTCAATATGCTTTTTCCTTGATGCAAGATCATCTCCAAGAAGCATATCAAATTTCAATAATGTCTTGTCAGCATCTTCCGGGATCACCTGAACAAGTCTTCTTGTTTCAGGATTCATGGTGGTTATCCACATCATTTCCGGTTCATTTTCTCCCAATCCCTTAGAACGTTGTATAGATATCCTGGCTCCTTTATGCTCACGGACTATATCAGCTTTCTCTTTTTCATTATAAGCGAAAAATGTTAGTTCTTCAGATCCTTTTCTGTCTTTCGGCTTTACTGTAACAGTGATCTCAAACAATGGTGATTCGGCTATGAAAACTTTACCTTCTTCGATAAGTGTCGGAACAAGCCTATACAACATTGTCAGAATTAGCGTGCGTATCTGGAATCCGTCTACATCAGCGTCTGTACATATAACTATCTTGTTCCATCTCAGACTTTCAAGATCAAAAGCTGAAAGATCCTTATTGTGTTTAGTGTGTATCTCTACTCCACATCCTAATACTCTGAGCAGATCAGTGATTATTTCATTCTTAAATATACTTTCATAATCAGCTTTCAGGCAGTTCAATATTTTGCCTCTTACAGGGATGATAGCCTGAAAATTAGCATCACGCCCCTGTTTACATGATCCCAGCGCAGAATCACCTTCAACGATATATAACTCTCTTTCCGATAAATCTTTAGATCTGCAGTCTACGAACTTCTTGACCTTTCCTGCAAGATCCATGTTACCCATTAGTTTCTTCTTAATATTTATCCTTTGCTTTTCTGCACTTTCCCTGCTGCGTTTATTAGCAAGGATCTGATCAACAAGCTTATCCGCATCTGCTTTGTTTTCAATGAAATAAACTTCAAGTTTATGTTTTAGAAAATCAGTCATAAATTCCTGAATGAATTTATTGCTGATCGACTTCTTAGTCTGGTTCTCATAACTTGTTTGAGTGGAAAAGGAACTGCTTACGACTATGAGACTATCCTGAACATCCCCAAAAGTGATTTTACTTTCATCAGCTTTATATTTCCCTCGTTGTTTTATAAGTTTATCGATCTCGGAAGTAAAAGCGTTCCGGACCGCTTTGTCAGGAGACCCACCGTGTTCCAGAAAACTGGAATTGTGATAGTACTCAAGACGATTGATCTCATTGTTAAAGGCAAAAGCCAGCGACAATTTGATTTTATATTCAGGTTTATCCTGTCTGTCTCTGCCTTTACCGGATCCCTCGATCACCACAGGCAGCGTGAATCCCTTACCTTCATCGATTTCTTTGATATAGCCTAAAACACCTTCAGGATAATAGAATTCCTCAGTTACGGAATTCAACTCGTCTTCAAAAACAAATCTAATGCCTGAATTTACAACTGCCTGTTGTCTTAATGTAGTTACAAAATATTCGGCGGGTATCTCTATGTCGGTGAAGACATCTCTGTCGGGTTTCCATTTCTGAACAGTTCCGGTCTTCTTGGATCTTATCGGTTCTTTGATCAATTCGCCCGAGACCTCGCCTTTACTGAAGCTCAGAGCATATCTATAACCATCTCTGATAACTTCAACTTCGAAATATTCAGATGCATATTGAGTCGCGCATGCTCCGAGACCATTCAATCCAAGGCTGTATTCATAGTTCTCACCAGCTAAAGTGTTATATTTACCACCGGCATATAGTTCACAGTACACCAACTCCCAATTATATCTTCCCTCTTTCTGGTTATAGTCCAAAGGTATGCCTCTGCCATGGTCTCTTATCTCGAGAGAGGCGTCCTTATATCTTTTTATTTCGATGATATCTCCATACCCTTCTCTTGCTTCATCTATAGAATTGGATAATATCTCAAAGAAAGAATGCTGACATCCTTCTATCCCGTCTGAACCGAATATGACTCCGGGACGAAGCCGTACACGTTCAGCACCTTTCAGTGATGAAATGCTTTCATTGTTGTACTCTCTAGTTTTAGCCATTTATTCCTCCGGAAAAATGAGTTTATACCTCGAATCATTATATCATTAATATATTTCATCTTCATTCATAAGGCGATTTAAAAAGAAAAAGACATCATCCGATGTCTTCTTCTGGCGAGCCTAAGAGGACTCGAACCTCTGACCCACAGCTTAGAAGGCTGTTGCTCTATCCAACTGAGCTATAGACCCATATTATCTGAAAATCCGGATCCCGCCTGAAGAATTGTGGAGCGGGTGATGGGAATCGGACCCACGCGATCAGCTTGGAAGGCTGAGGTTCTACCATTGAACTACACCCGCATTTATTGGATTTCGCTTTGCTATTTTACATTAATACAAATTATTTGTCTATACCTTTTCGACAATATTACTTCAATATTGTATAATACAAAATCATTGATCTGAATTTTTACTTACAGGAGAATATAAGTGCGATATAAATACGATTTCAATATACTTATGCCGGTTATATCAATTTTCCTTATTCTATCAACATTTTTAGTTTCATGTTCTAATGATATAAATGAAGAAGTATCATTGTCTCCGACACCAATGATTTTCGAGGATAAGGAGCAGCATGAAGCAATATATTCAGGGAATCTTCTTTATGGTCAGACCATCGTTTCAAACGGAACGGATGTGTTTTATGTTTCGAGAGATGGACAGAACCTTATGAAATATTCATTCGGGACAGATTCTGTTTCTGTTTTATCTGTAAAATCTCCTTTATCATTATCTTGTTCATCAGATATGGTATTTTTCATCAGCGGTTCAACGGAAGGGCCGATTTATAAAGTAGATATTGACGGGCAAGGAGAAACAATGATCACTGACAGCATCGCTGTGCAGATCATTGCTACCGAAACTGATGTTTTTTATCTGGATCCCCGTGATGATTCAGTATACAGGGTCGCTCATGATGGAAGCGATAAGAGAAAACTTTTTGCCGATAAAGCAACCAGAATAATGCTTGTGAATGAGAAACTGTATATCGTTCCCGATAAATCCCCTGATAAAGTTTACTATATTACCAAAGGCCAGATAGAGACAATAGTATCGGGCAGCACTTTACCTGCATCATCCTTAGGTCATTATGATTTTGGAACTCAGGCACTTTATGTCAATGTCGCTAATGATAAGGTGTACTTCACTGATAACGAGTATAGCAGTATTTATGAATTTTCACCCCAAG
>JAQVYV010000113.1 GCA_028708525.1 Eubacteriales bacterium | reverse complement strand
GGGACATAGACGATGGTGTGATCAACTGCGTTGTTACTAAGGATCTCAGTCGACTTGGCCGAAATTATTCGATGACAGGCTACTACATCGATGAGTATTTTATTGAACATGGCGTGCGATTTATCGCGATTAATGACAGTGTCGACACTGATCAGGAAAGCAATGATTTCGCGGCTTTTCACAATGTGATCAATGAATTCTATCCCAAGGAAATATCGCGAAAAGTCAGACAGGTCAAGAAAGCGAACGCTGAGAGAGGTAGACATCAGGGCGGGAGACCGCCCCATGGCTACATGAAAGATCCTGAGGATAAGTACAAGCTTGTGATCGATCCGGAACCGGCTCGCATCATCAAGCGTATCTTTAATGATTATGTAAAACATGGTAATGCCAGGAAAATCGCCGAAGATTTGAACAGGGACAAAGTGCTGTCGCCAGCTGCTTATTACTATAAGCTGACTAAGAAGGCATATGGCCAAAAAGAGCCCAGTAAGATCTTATGGAACAGCAATAGCATTACCAGAATTCTGCATAATCAGATCTATCGCGGCAACATGGTCTCCGGCACAAGAACGACACCGTCGTTTAAGAGCAAGAAGATTATCCTCAAGCATCCGTCTGAGTGGATCATCGTAGAAGGCACACATGAAGCGCTGATTGATGATGCCTTGTGGTATGCTGCCGAAGAGATGCATACCAGTCCGCGTAAACGGGCTTATCATCATAAGAAGCGTAGCAAGAAGTACTTGTTCAAAGGCATCATCTTCTGCAAGGAATGCGGAGCAAGGCTGGTTGGATCAGTCAGACATGGCCGTAAGGATTATCGCTGTTCTACCTATAACACCGGTGGCAACACAGCTTGTACAACACATAGTATACGTGAAGACTATCTGATCAACGCGGTGCGTGAAGATCTCAAACACTTTGGCAATGTGCCAGAAGAGAAACGGCTTGAGATGGCAGTGAAGATTATCGCAAAAGCCAGAGAGTCTGGGACTGATTCCAGATCCGAGCTGGAAAAAGAGCTCAATCGCAATAAGCTGCGTATAGAGGAAATCGGCAGAATCTCACGTTCTATGTACGAGGACAAGGTTTCTGGTCTCATCACATCAGAAATGTTTGCTCAGATGAGCAGCGAGTACAAGATTGAAACCGATGAGTGCAAAGAAAACATCAAACGTGTTGAAACTAAGCTCGGTCAGATTGAGTCCATAGAGAAGTCAGCCGGCAAATGGCTGGACGCGGTATATGAATATCTTAAGATGAACAAGCTTGATCAGGATTTAGTACTTGAATTGATAGAGAAAATAGAGGTTTCACACGTTTCGGGTTCGACACTCACCCCTAAAAAAGTGACTATTTACTACAAGTTTTTGGGTCCGATAAGTGGTTCAAAGCAAGTAATATCAAGGGTTTCCAAAGAACCGATGTTAGCCTGAGAAAAGCATAAAAAAATTAGCACCCGTTGTCGGGTACTAATTTTTTGGCGGAGAAAGAGGGAGTCGAACCCTCGCTGGAGTTGCCTCCACTAACGATTTAGCAAACCGCCCCCTTCAGCCTCTTGGGTATTTCTCCGTATCCTGGCGGAGAGAGTGGGATTCGAACCCACGGTAGACTTTCATCTACGCCGGTTTTCAAGACCGGTGCCTTCAACCAGCTCGACCATCTCTCCATTGCTTTTCAATGTGCCATGTAATTCTACAATGAAATCATCAGATATGTCAATGAGAAATCTGTTATCATGATATAAATGAATATTATGAATATTGTCAAACAAGCATACTCAAAATGGAATGATAAATTGAGTCCTGAAAGCTCCAAAGTTGCCCACATAGCCTGGCCGGTTCTGGTGGAAGTTTTGCTTTCATCGCTTTTCAGCATGGTAGACATGATGATGCTCGGAAACATTCCGGGAAAGGAACTGGCGAATCAGTCAGTTGCAGCAGTAGGGATCGTCAATCAACCTTTATATGTCGGGATCGCGCTGATACAGTCGTTGAATGTCGGCGGGACTGCAATGATCGCCAGATACCTTGGTGCAAAGCAAAATGACAGGATAGAGCAGAGCTTTAAGCATGTGATCCTGCTGAGTTTCACTTTGTTAACAATACCAACATTCCTGATCTGCCAAATGTTTGCCTCTCAGATCATGGTGCTGCTGGGAGCACAAGCTCCTGTGGTAACATTAGGCGTACCATATTTCAGGCTCATAATGACCGGATTTCTATTCTCATCGTTCAGTTTCTCTTTTACGGCAGCACTCAGAGGTGCAGGAGAAACAAGGACCCCGATGCGGATAAATCTGATAGCCAATTTTACGAATGTCATCGGAAACGCTGTCTTGATATACGGACTTTTCGGACTTCCTGCGCTTGGCATCGTTGGGGCAGGGATATCTACCGCGGTATCCAATGTACTTGCGTTTATCCTGTTACTGAGACACGTTTTGAGCGGCAAAAGCCAGATAACTCTTAAATTACGAAATAAGTTCCGGTTCAGTAAGGATACGATCTACAATCTTGTCAAGATCGGAGTACCTGCTTCGGGAGAACAACTAGTAATGAGAGCAGGAGTAATGATTTTCGTGAGGATAGTAGCAGGATTGGGAACAACTGTTTTTGCAGCACATCAGATCGCTCTGAGTATATTAGCGCTGTCGTTCAACCCCGGAATGGCTTTTGGCATAGCATCAGCATCTCTGGTCGGGTTTTCATTGGGAAACAAAGAGCCTGATATGGCAGAAAAATACTCTCGTTCGGCAAGACACATGGGATCTATCGTCTCAACGGGAATAGCAGTAGTCTTTTTCGTTCTTGCACCACAGCTTGCCGGTTTGTTCAATAAAGACCCGGAGGTCATCAGAAATGCCGTACTGGCACTCAGGATCATAGCGCTCATCCAACCGTTTCAATCCTCGCAGCTGATACTCGCAGGAGCGCTTCGCGGTGCAGGCGATACTTTCTGGACGCTGATCGCGACTATTGCGGGCGTATTGGTTATAAGGATCGGGCTCGGACTGCTCTTCGTCAATTATCTGGGATGGGGAATAGTAGGAGCATGGTCCGCAGTTCTGGTCGATCAGCTGATCCGGTGGGTTATAGTATATGGCCGATTCAGAGGCGGTAAGTGGAAACACATAGTTATAAGGTAGGGCAGATAAGAGCCTGCATCTATCTGACGAAAACACTGTGTTTCGTTCCTGTACCGGTTTTATAGAATACGACTCTGTCACCTTCACCATTCATATTGGACCATAAATAGCTTCCGGTCCCAACCTGGTAGCGGAACGTGAAGAAATCTTGCCTAACTGCTATACCATCGCTTCCCATGATCATCTTAGGCACACGACGAATCAGCATTGTCACCTCAGTCTTAGCACGGATGACTTTTCCCGCGGAATATACAAAGCGTTTGTTCTCAGGAAAATTGCTGTCATATACACTCATATAGAAAAGGTTAGGATCTGAAGGATCCTGCCTGAGCGCGTAACCAACGATCGCATGTCCGCCCGGAGTTCCGAAGATTCCCATTTCAACAACACGCCCGGACTTGAACTCGTTATAAATGTCTTCGATTGCAGAAAACCTGTAGTCATATGTCTTGAGTACACCGCTGCTCTGTTCGTATCGGATACGCTCACCATTGTTGTAAAGCCAATAATAATTCAGAAGATCAACGACTGACTTGTCAGGTTCATCCATCTGTTCAGCTCGTATCAGATAACCTTGGTCATAGCTGTCATAAAGCATATCACTCATTGCTTTAAGTGGAGCGCTCTTAAGCTCATATTCACCGGGTCTTCCGGCAAAAATCAAGTCATATTCAGAGGCAGAAGCGCTATATCCTGAATATGAATAAGTGCTAAAGCTGTAAGCTCCTTTCTGTCTTTCAAGCGGGAAATTGTTATATCCCTGTCTGGCAAGAAAAGAAAATCCCGCACAGACACCTCCCTCGCTCAGTGAAGTCGAAAGATTACTGAACAGAAAACCATTTTCCGAAACATTGAAACCGCTGTGTGCGGAAAGTGAAGCAGCACCTGCCGGAACCTCAGAAGTATAACCGTTTTCTGTCATAAAAAGAACAACTTCATCGCTAAGCCCTGATGTCGAGCAAGTCACTTTCTTGATAAAGACATTTGAAATAGCATCCTTAGTATCAAGATCGTCACTTGCAGCGTAGCTGTCGTACACACTCTTGACCAGATCGAAAAGAGTCTGCCCGACAAAATACTGGTCAACATCCCAGTCAGAAGCAAGAGATCTGATACGCGATTCAAGCTCCGGGTCACCCGAGATCGACCGGATCCCCTCAAGCCCGTCTATACCTATTATGAAAACTGTATCTTTCTCCTTGACAAATGAAGAAAGAGTAAGACCTCCTACCCCAATGTCAGGTATATTCGAGGTATCTATTTCAGAAAACGGGACGATCAGCATGTAATATGTACGAACCTTCTGCATGTCGTCGGAAAGCGAACCGGCATGAGCAATTCCTTCCGGCAAAAGATCTGTTCTTACAACAGCGACAGGCACTCCCGGATGACAGGAAAATTTGATCAGAGATCCATCCACAGCCATACTCGTATCCTTTAGAAGGCTTCTGGTTTCCGGATCGTAATAGTAGACTGCGGTATTCTGAGCGGTAAAACCATCGGTCAACTCGGAAGTAAGAAAACCCTTGGCTTCATATAGTACGAAGGGTGGGGTAAGACAAGTCCAGTCCTGAAACAAATTACCGGAATAAGTTTCATACACATGGAGCATCTCGCTGTCCGTATCGTCAGGAAGAAAATCCAGGTTGTCCGCAAGCTCAACAGGCTGAAGGTCAAGTTCAGCAACGGTATAAGCTCTGTTAAAATCGAGGTCTTTAAGCACCTTTACAAGGTCGGATATCCCGTCATCTGAGGTGGAGTATTTCAGCGGATCTGAGCCATGAGTACGGACCTCATCAAAGTCGGATAACCCATCACCATCAGTATCAGTACGGAAGAAATCGGTCCCGAGATCGATCTCCTCCTTATTGGTCAGACCGTCCCCGTCATAATCGAAATCATAGTCGGATGATGGCAGTGTTTCGGCGGTCAGGTCGTTGTCGGAGTCGATAATAACTGTGTCCATCAGCAGTTCTTCTGATTTTATCGCAGCCTTGCGCTCACGAGCTGCCAGATAGTATTTTGTACCGAAGAAACCGCCTGTAGTAACAAGAGCCAAAACAATTATAACGATCAGGAATACCTTAAGAAAACCGGATGATTTCTTTGCCATAATAATTCCTCCAGGATCATTTTCAATTATCGGTTATTCTTCAGCAGGAAAATCCACGCGACAGAGTTGTCTTAACAGTAAAATTATATCACAGCCTCGGCTATCAGTGTTGCCTTATCAAGATCTGCTGTGTCAGGATTCCACTGGCACTTTATCTCGGGTTCAACGACTTCAAATC
>JAQVYV010000112.1 GCA_028708525.1 Eubacteriales bacterium | reverse complement strand
GAGCATGGTGAAGTCTGCCGATTTTATCGCTATCGGCATATTTGTCGCGGCTCTGGTGATCATGCGTAAATTCAAACTGAACCCGATCCTTGTGATGCTCGGATCAGGTCTGGCGGGATTTATTCTTTACAAATTCCTGTGATGACCGGTCAGCATACCTGCTCATCTCAGTACGATCTCAGGATCAGCAGCTATCGCTGAAGCAAGTTCATACAGTCGTCCGAATCTCTCCGCGATCCTCAGAATAGTAAATTTGGGACGCACCTCCTTCGAAAATGCTATAGCGTCATACAAGTCCTGTTTATCGTAACCGAGTTCGCCTGCAAGGACCGGGCCACCCATCGCGCGTATCATCGAAGCAAACTCACCGATCCTTCCGCAGTACTTGTCCAGGTACGCATACCCGTATTCACTCATGCTCTTCTCAATGATCTTTTTCTGCTCGTCCCAAACTTCACCTTCAGGCGGACAAGACTCATTGATAGATATCGCTCTCTCAGCCATATCTCCGAAGACTCTTCTGATCTCTTCGGTCCAGGCTTTCTCACTCAGATGCCCTCTCTGCTCCGGCATCGAATGCGCTCCGAACATTTCCCTATACATATAAAGCGAGATCAAAGTGCCGATACCCACCTTGTCTCCGTGAAGACTTCCTCTTCTTGCGAGCCGGATATCTTTCATCTCAAGAAGGTGCGAAATATGGTGTTCACCACCTGAAGCGGGGCGCGTAGTCCCCATCATCTGCATAGCGATCCCTGTCATTGAAAGCACCCGCATAAGTTTACCGCAAGCCTGCGGATCTGCTTTCGCAAGTTCACCCGAAAGCGAAATACAATCATCCACAGCCTTTTCAACCATCCTGCAAATCAGCGGACAGAATAGCTCACCCCCGACATCTCTCGCCAGCTTCCAGTCGATCACAGCGACGATCTTGGCAAGAACATCCCCGAATCCTGCAGCAGTCATCTTTCTCGGTGCAGCGGCCAGCACCTCAGTATCAGCAAGGACAGCCAGTGGAGCCTTCCCCGGATATGTCGTCTTGAACCCGTCAACTATCAGAGGCGTGCTTCCTGAAGCGAACCCGTCGACCGACGCAGCTGTAGCGAAAACAATGAACGGCTTCTTAGTAAGAAACGCGACATATCTGACCGTATCCGTTATAGTCCCGCTTCCGCATGCTATAAGGTATGCAGGGTCATCGGCCATAGCGATCATAAGTCTGCCGACAGAGTGCGCATCAGCATGAAGATCTTCCCTTTCGAAAACAAATAGTGAAACATCTCTGTCAGCCAGGTTCTCGATAAGTCTGCACCCGGCAGCTTTATATGTGTTTCTGTCGCATACGATAAGCCCTTTCCCCCTAAGTCCAAGCTCATCTATCTCTCTGCTGATATCTACGAAAAGCCCCTCACCTATGATAAGCTTTCGGGTATCCATCGAATGTATCCGTCCGCATTCAGGGCACTCAAACGACTTCCCCATGAGTTCCTCTATATCCGGTGTGTGCATTTCATCCGTTTTATGATCGCGCATATTTACTCCCCGCTGTCCTTTTCAAGTTCATCCAGCGTACAGCTGTATGCCGGAACGAATTCATCCATGAAATACCCTACCTCCGGCAGTTCCATCCGGCTGATAGTCTTCTGCAGTTTTCTGGCTGCGGGCACAAACTCAGTATTCCCGGCCTTTCCCTCTTCAATACACTTAACAAGAGCGGATATCTTATCTGCCGCCTTTACGATCTTCATTGTTTCTGCCGTCTCTGTGTCACTCAGATCCGGAGAAAGCAGATCGCCGTAAACTCCGCGGAGTTCACCGGGCAAGGTCGACACGAGCCTTTCGGAAGCGTCCTTTTCAATGTTCTTGAACACTTTCTCTATATCCTTATTGAAGTATTTGACCGGCGTAGGCATGTCTCCGACTAAAATCTCATCCATATCGTGGTATATCGCGTAGACAGCCGCCTTATGAGGATCGACAGCAACTCTTACCGATCCGTCGGCATTTACGGCGAAAAACTTCTGCCGTATCACTGCTATCGCGTGCGCAATGACCGCCACCTGAAAGCTGTGTTCTTCAAGGTTTTCACTCAAAGTATTTCTCATCAGCGACCATCTGTTGATATATCTCATCCTCGAGACCATCGCGAAAAAAGCGTTTTTCATATCATATCCCCCCTTTATCGGCCCCGGTCGGCCCCGGTCGGTCCCGCTCAGATCCAGTATATCTCTTCATAGCATCTCGATGCAAAAGAATCCGACATGCCTGCTATGAAATCAACGACCTTCCTGAGATCTCCCTCGTCTTCCGAATATTGTCTTTCATCGATATAATCCGCAAACATCCTGAAAACCTTGAGCTTACTCGCTTTCATTTTCTCCATGTCCGGACACACAGCCAGCAGTGACTCGAAAAGACCCTCAATTGTTTGCCCGGCGGTCTTCTCATAAGCCTTGATCTTCTCGCTTCTGTAGATCCTGGAAACATTGTCATGGAGCAAGTCGCTCATCGCTTCACCCTTGGCGGGACTCAAAGCTATTCTGTCACTCCCGATGCTGTTAGCAACAATATCCGTTACAAGCGTATTGATGATCTTCCCGTTCGTATTACCAAGCTCAGAGGATATTTCCAAAGGAATGTCTTCATACTCCATGATGCCTGCTCTCACAGCGTCTTCAATATCCCTTCCCACATAAGCGATCTTATCAGCGAACCTTACCACACACCCCTCCAAAGTCGAGGGCATCCTGTCAGCAGCTCCCGGGCCCTCAAGATCGGCCGGCACCTTATCCCTGTCAGGCTTCAGAAGTATCTCATTATATGTTTCCCCACAATGACTTACGATCCCGTCTCTGACCTCAAAAGTAAGGTTGAACCCAAAATCACCCGGCTTCTCCTTCCTTACCGCCAGCCTGTCGGCAACACGAAGACTGTGGAGTTCATGGCTGAATCCATCAGGATCCCCATGTTTCCTCATACATACGTCCAAAGTCCTCTCCCCGCTGTGACCGAAAGGCGGATGCCCAATGTCGTGCCCAAGCGCTATTGCATTGACGAGATCCGGATTCAGGTCCAGTGACCGGGCGATCGTGTTGGATATATAGTTGACGTAAAGTACATGCTCCATCCTGGTGCAGATATGATCGTTCTGCGGGTTGAAGAAAACTTGTGTCTTGTGTCTTAAACGCCTGAACTCAAGCGAATAAAGTATCCTACCGGCATCACGTTCGAATTCTGTCCGAACGCTGCACTTCTCGAGCGGCACCTTGCGCCCTTTGGTATTGATGCTTTTAGTGGCAAACTCAGAAAATCCTTCTTCCTGCTTCTCCCTTATGAGACGCGGAAAATTCTCCACTTAAGATTCACCTCCTCTTCTCATGCGGTGCCTTGATCAGAAAACCAAGCGGAGCCTCCCTGACTTCAATAGCACCATGCGGACATAGTTCCTGACAGCAGAAACACCTGATGCATTTAGCATAATCATATTCTATCCTGTTATTCTTTTCTGAAAAACGGATCGCCTTCGTATCCAGCGGACAAACCTTCACGCACACCCTGCACTTCGTGCATTTCCCCGTCATAACGACAGGTCTCTTAATAACTAAGCGCTTCAGAAATGTGCCCACGCTTGTGTTGAGTATATTAATGGCAGCATGTCCGTTCACAGGGATCACGAAACCTTCAAGTCTGAATTTCCCTATGATGCTGTCTGCTTTCTCCCGTACCGGCTTATCGCTGCCTTCCTCAAAATAAACGATATCTATGCTCCCGAGTTCGGCAGTACCCAAACCGGCATTGACTGCAGCGGTGATAACAGGAATTCCCTTGTGCGCGATCCCCATCATCGCTGCGCAGAAACTGTCCAGTGCAACAGGATCTACGGATGCCATAATATATCCGACATGCCTGGGAACTCCCCCGGAAGGACCGTTTCCTTCCATTCCGATGACCGCATCCATAACATGCAGTCTTGACGGTAAGATCCTGTTCATATCCGCAAGCATCGAAGTGAATCTCAGTTCATCCGGGAATCTCACATGATCCTTCGCTTTGACGACGCCCGGTATAAGTCCGAAAAGATTCTTCAGCGCTCCTGTTATCCTTGTAAGAGCGTGCGTCTTGAATTTGCACACATTTACGATCCCGTCATTATCCGCGACAGCCTGAACAAACTGGAATTTTCTTGTTGTTGTTCCACCGGAATACTCCTTGGTAAACGAGTCCGAGAAGTTGGCCTGAGGTATGCCGAGCTCATCCATAACATCCTTGATCCCGCTGACGCGTGCAGCTTTCTCCGGGTTGTCCACAGCAGGCGAATCCCCGTAAGACAGTTTCAGTCCTCTGTTAAGAAGCTGTGCGGCGATACCTCTCATCACCTGAGGATGGGTCGTCACGGCCTGGTCCGGCGTTTTAGCTGAAAGCAGATTAGGTTTCAGCAGTATCTTTTCTCCTTCGGCAAAAATATCGCCTGTCTCCATTTCACTGAATATTTTCGCGAAAGCTTTGTCTACATTGGCTGCCTCGTAGTCCCGGCAGGCTGCTATTATGATTTCCGGCATTTGTATCTCCTGTAGAGTTGATCACTTTTATTACCTTTGCTTGAATTATACACTATTTCTCTGTTATTATTTGCTCATGAAACCTACAAACTTCTCAGGGATCATACAGAAAGCACTGTTTGATTTTAAAATGATAGATGAAGGCGACAGCCTTTGTGTCGGCGTATCAGGCGGGAAAGACAGTCTTGCTTGTCTTCATGTTTTGGCTGCGATACGGAAATATTCACCTGTCAGATTTTCTCTTTATGCCGTGACTCTCGATCTCGGACTGACCGAAACTGATTTCTCATCTGTTGAAGCTCTCTGCCGTGATCTGGATATCCCGTATTTTATTGAAAATACACAGATTGGCAGGATCGTTCTGGATATACGCAAGGAGGACAGCCCCTGCTCGCTTTGCGCCAACCTGAGACGCGGTGCTCTGAACAGAAAAGCTAAATCACTCGGCTGTAACAAGGTCGTTCTCGGTCACAACCGGGATGATGCCATTGAGACTTTCCTGATGAGTCTGATGTACGAAGGAAGGATGCATTGCTTCTCGCCTGTCACGTATCTTTCCCGTATGGACATCCACGTCATCCGCCCTCTCATCTATGCGAAAGAAACCGAAATAATCCAATACTGCACTGAAAACGGTATAAGCCCCGTTAAAAGCCCCTGCCCTATAACCGGAACTACTTCAAGACAGAAGACAAGAGAAATGATCGACGAAATGGCGGCAGATTCACCGCATATCCGTCAACAGTTGTTCCATGCTCTTTCAAGGTCGGACCTTCCGGGATGGAAGATCTGATATAAGGGATAGCTTCTATCAGGTATAACGCTCGAGAAGCTCGGACAGCTCGCTTTCAGTCCTTGCCCCGACAAGCCTCTCAACGACTTCCCCATCTT
>JAQVYV010000111.1 GCA_028708525.1 Eubacteriales bacterium | reverse complement strand
AAAAGCTTCCCCGGGCCGGTAAGCTCCCATCCGCGCCGCATAACAGTCGCATGCGAAAGCCTGACACCCAGATAATCATCCCGAAGATCAGCATGCGCATCGAACTGAATGATATTAAGATCCGGATATTTCAACACAGCAGAACGCAAAGCACCAAGTGTCACAAGATGCTCACCGCCGATCATCACAGGGATCCTTCCGACCCCCAGAACATCGCTGACAAATCCGGAGATAATGTCAAGGACCATACCTGTATCACCAATAGGCAACTCGAGATCACCGGCGTCATACACAGAAAGATCAGCAAGATCCTTCTCCTGGTAAGGGCTATAAGTTTCAAACCCATAAGACTCCGCCCTAACCGTTCTTGAAGCAAATCGTGTTCCCGGACGATATGATGTTGTCGAATCAAAGGGAGCACCGAATAGAACTACCCGAACACGTGCATCCTCAGCAGACGCCTCACACCCCAGAAACCTCTGATAAAACCCACTGTTATTGTCCATCACGCCCTCCGTCAAGCACATCATACACATAAGTCGGAAGCGCAAAGCAGCCCTTGTGAAGATCCGTATTGTAATATCTGGTAGTAATGCCAAGCAAATTCCACGCAGCAGTATCGACCGAATCCACCGGATCCAGCACCTTGGAAGCAAATCCGAACAACCAGTGTCCCGAAGGATAAGTAGGGATATGCGCCTGATAGACCTTACACACCGGGAAAAACTCCCGGATCCGTATGTGCGCTCTTCTCATCGAATCAGCATAATAATCATAGTAAGGACTCTCATGTTGATTGACCAGCACCCCATCCGCCTTAAGTGCTTTATGGCAGTTACCATAAAACTCCCGTGTAAAAAGCCCCTCGCCCGGGCCGAACGGATCAGTAGAATCCACCAGGATCACATCATACATATCAACTTTATCTCTCACGAACCGAAGCCCGTCCTCATAGAAAATATTCAGCCGCGGGTCATCCAGACCAGACGCCGTACCGGGCAGAAATTCACGGCAGACATCCACGACCTCCCGGTCTATCTCGACCATATCGATCCTCTCGATACCCGGATATCGCGCAAGTTCACGAACAGTCCCACCGTCCCCCGCCCCGATCACCAGAACAGTCTTCGCATCCTGTTTCACCGCCATCGGCACATGCACGATCATCTCATGATAAATAAACTCATCCTTCTCCGTAAGCATCATCAGCCCATCCAAAGTCAGGAAGCGCCCGAATTCTCTCGAGTCAAACACATCTATCTGCTGTATCCCGCTATGCGCGGTGTAGAGAGTCCTGTTGACCTTGACAGAGAAACGCACATTAGGCGTATGCTGCTCACTGTACCATAGTTCCATACTATACCTCCACCACGTTGATACGTTCAACATTCATATCCTCAGTACCCGTAAGTATACAGCCCTTTTCTCTCGAATATTCAATGTACTCGATTATCTCGCCCGTTATACGCTCCCCCGGCGCAAGGATCGGAATGCCCGGCGGATAAGCCATAACAAATTCAGCACTTATCATCCCCGCAGCATCCCTAAGAAGCATATTGATCTTATCTGCATAAAACGCCGCTTTGGGCTTAACATCAACTATTGGCTCGATATATTCATGATCTATCATACCCGCTCTGTCCCTTGAGTGCAATCTCTTGATTTCAGAAAGTGCAGACACAAGACGTTCTATCTCAAACACTCTGTCACCTACCGAAAGTATCGCAAGGATATTCGCAAGATCGCCGAGTTCAAGCTGGATATCATATCTGTCACGGAGAATGTCATGCACCTCCTTACCGGCAAGGCCGATATCCAAAGTATAAATAGAGAGCTTCGTCTTATCATATTCGAAAATACTTCTCCCGTTTGCAAGATCATGCGAGTAGCAGTAGTATCCGCCTATCTTATCGATCTCAGCGCGGGCATAGTCAGCCATTTCAACTACTTTGGCAAAAATCCCCTTTCCGTTCAATGCCAGATTTCTTCTGGAAAGATCCAGAGAAGACATCAGCAAATACGAAGCGCTCGTAGTCTGAGTAAGATTGATTATCTTCCTCACATGACCCGAGTTCATATTCGCACCTGTAAGGAGAATGGAGCTTTGAGTAAGCGAACCGCCGGTCTTATGCATACTGACTGCTGCCATATCCGCACCTGCCGACATAGCGGATTCCGGAAGTCCGTCACCAAAATAGAAATGAGTCCCGTGAGCTTCATCAGCAAGAAGGTACATTCCCGCATCATGAGCAAGTCCTGTTATCTTTCTAATATCACTGCATATTCCGTAATAAGTAGGGTTGTTAACAAGGATCGCTTTCGCATCCGGATTCTCAGCTATAGCGCGAGCAACATCATCCGGATCCATACCCAGAGGTATCCCCAATCTCTTATCCACGCCCGGATTTACATAAACAGGCTCCGCACCACTTAAAATCAGAGCATTGATAGCGCTTCTGTGAACATTTCTGGGAAGGATTATCTTCTCACCGCTCTTACAAACGCTGAATATCATTGCCTGAACAGCACCTGTAGTACCATTGACCATGAAAAACGAGTCAGCCGCACCGAAAGCCTCCGCAGCAATCTCCTCAGCTTTATGGATAACAGATACAGGATGGATCAGATTATCTAAAGGTTTCCTGGAATTAAGATCCACCGAAAGGCACTGTGTCCCGAGAAAATCTGTAAGATCAGGATTTCCGCGCCCCTGTTTATGTCCGGGAACATCGAAAGAAACGACTCTGTCCCTCTTGGTCCTTATCAATGCCTCATATATAGGTGCCCGCCGTTGAAGGTTCTCGTTCAAAGCAAATTACCCCCGCAAATCGCTAAATATCAACAAACTCAATAAACGTTGACTCCGCTGAAGATCTCGATCATCTCTTTACGCAGACTGTCAGTAATTGCCAGTCTCTGTTTCGGAGGAAGTTCATACACATCTTTATTGAAAAGATAATTCTGCAGTTCGATTTCCTTGATCAGCATTTTCGTATGAAAAATATTCGCTTGATAAACGTTCACATCGATCGCATCATAGCGCGTAAGTGTATAGTCATCGATGTAATCCTGAATCGAGGTGATATCATGGTCCATATAGCATTTCTTGCCGTCGACATCCCTGGTAAATCCTCTGACACGGTAATCGATCGTCATTATATCGGAATCAAAGCTGCCGATGAGATAATCAAGTGCGTTCAGCGGGGAGACCTTACCGCAGGTAGCAACATCGATATCTACTCTGAAAGTCGCTATCGAGTTGTCCGGGTGGTATTCCGGATAGGTATGTACGTTAACATGGCTCTTGTCCAGATGCGCTGAAACGGTTTCGCTTAATCCGTCGAAAACCCCTTTTCCACCATTACAGGATGGATCGAGCATCACAACAGGAAGCTCTTCCTCCGTAACCAGCAAATTAACACTGGCACCCTGAGGATCATAATCCTGCTTAGAAATATTCAGTATATGAGCACCGATAATATCGGTTACATCGCACAAAATTCTGGTAAGACGTTCCGAGTTATATTGTTCATCAATATACGCAATGTAGTCTTTCTGTTCTCTCTCACTTTTAGCATAGCATACATCGTAGATGTTAAAGCTAAGTGTTTTGGTGAGGTTGTTAAAGCCGTATAACTTCAGCTTATTCTCCAACCCTAACATCACAACCTTTCATAATGGATTCAAACTCGAATATTACATCATTGCCGGCAAAAGGTCAACCTTATCATCGGTGATCCCTGTTGCGAATTTCTAGTAGTATCCATTTCCGCTGTTATTGCCGTTGTTCCCGGATCCGCTATTGCCGGGTCTGTTGCCTCTCATAGCCTCGAAAAGCGATTTATCATTCATCGAAACATTGACTGATGAAACGAATTGCGGATTGTTAGAAGTCTTAAGCAGAAGGCTTATGATCATCTCCGTGACAGCTGCCGTATCAAGCTGTCCGAAAGCCTTCCTGATAGTCCATACCGCATCGAGCTCTCTTTGGGTAAGAAGCAATTCTTCGCGTCTGGTACCGGAGCGGTTAATATCTATAGCAGGGAAGATCCTCTTCTCTGACAGCTTCCTGTCAAGGTATACCTCCATGTTTCCCGTGCCCTTGAACTCCTCGAAGATGACTTCATCCATTCTTGAACCGGTATCGATCAGTGAAGTAGCTATTATAGTAAGACTTCCGCCGTTCTCAATATTTCTTGCAGCTCCGAAAAATCTCTTTGGCCCATATAGCGCACCCGGATCAAGCCCTCCCGACAGTGTTCTTCCGGTCGGATTGATCGTAAGGTTGTATGCTCGTCCAAGCCTTGTTATACTGTCCAGAAGTATCACCACATCCTCGCCGAGTTCGACAAGTCGCATAGCTCTCTCCAGAACCAGTTCAACTATTTTGACATGGTTTTCAGGTGTTTTATCGAAAGTCGAATACACGACTTCGCCCTTGATCGAGCGCTGCATATCGGTCACTTCCTCCGGTCTTTCGTCGATCAGCAAAACGATCAACTTGGTGCCGGGGTTATTTGTCGCTATAGCATTCGCGATTTTCTGCAGAAGAATTGTCTTACCTGCCTTAGGCGGGGATACTATCATTCCCCTCTGCCCTTTACCTATAGGTGCGATCAGATCTATGATCCTGGTTGAAAGTTCATTTCGCGAGGTCTCAAGAATAAATTTCTCATCCGGATATATGGGTGTGAGTCTGTCAAAAGAAGGTCTTCTCATCATCTTCTCCGGACTCTGCCCGTTAACTTCCTTTATGTAAAGAAGCGCTTGGTATCTGTCACTTTCTTTCTGCGGCTTGCCCGGTCCGATGACTTTATCCCCGGTTCTCAGATTGAATCTTCTTATGTATTGAGGAGCGACATATATATCCCGGGGGCTCTGCAGATAGTTTTCCTTACGCAGGAATCCGTATCCGTCAGCCATGACCTCCAGAACTCCCTCGATCATCTCAGTCATCTCAACATGACCGGATTCACCATGGGCAGCCTCTTTAGGATCCTTATGCTCTCTGTGTTCCCTATGCTCCCTGTGCTCTTTATTATCCTTATTATTATTGTTTTCTTTAAGGACCTTCTGATCTTTATCTGATTTTGAATCTTCAGATTTCTTTATCTCTTCCTTATTTTCTTTAACTGTTTCAGCCAGATGTTCCTTTATCGGCTCAGGAAGCTTCTCCACCGAAACACTCAACTCGCCTGCACCTGCAATCTTCTTTCTGCGTCCTCTTGAAGTGGTATCAGTTGATTCGGTTTTCTTTTCTTCCGGCTTCACATCTGCTTCCACTTCCGGCTTCGTTTTCACCGCCGTCTTCGGATCCGCCTTAGGCTTTCTGCCACGCTTTGCGGAAGCAGTAGTTTTCTCCGGTTTTACTTCCGGTTTTACTTCCTGCTTGGCTTCCGGCTTGCTCTCCGGCTTGACCTCCGGCTCCTTCAAAGCTTTGGCTCTGCTTCTCCCGGGCTTTGCCTTAGGCTCTTCTTTCTTTACAG
>JAQVYV010000014.1 GCA_028708525.1 Eubacteriales bacterium | reverse complement strand
GATCATGTTGCAATATGGGCAACAAACTGTCCTGAATGGATAATCACTCTTTTTGCTTGTGGCAGGATAGGGGCAGTTTTGGTCACAGTAAACACGGCATATAAGATACATGAAGCTGAATATCTTCTGAGACAATCAGATTCCGGTACACTCGTACTTATGGATGGATATAAAGATTCAGATTATCTGAAGATATTGTCAACTATATGTCCTGAGCTCAGAGATTGCAGCCCGGGATCTCTTAACTCTGACAGATTGCCAAAACTTAAGAATGTGATCACTATTGGAACACCGTTAGAAGGTGCCTTCGAATGGAGCAGCCTTGAAAGTGAAGCAGATCTGACAGATCAGAGTGTAATCGATGATATAGTATCATCTCTTGACACACATGAAGTGGTTAATATGCAGTACACATCGGGGACAACAGGATTTCCGAAAGGTGTTATGCTTACTCATTATAATATTATCAATAACGGCAAGACTATCGGAGATTGTATGAAATTCACGACTGAAGACAGATTACTCATTTGTGTTCCTTTATTTCATTGCTTTGGTCTTGTGCTTGCTGTGATGGCCTCGTTTACGCATGCTTCAGCCATGGTGGTACTGGATTATTTCAGACCTTCATCTGTGCTTGAATCAATTGAAAAAGAAAAATGCACAGCTATTCATGGTGTTCCAACCATGTTTATAGCTTGCCTGGAGAATAAAGGATTTTCGGAATATGATCTTTCGTCTCTAAGAACAGGGATAATGGCCGGATCTCCATGCCCCGTTAAAGTCATGCAGGATGTAGCTTCAAAGATGAATATGAGCGAAATAACTATTGTTTACGGGCAGACAGAAGCTTCGCCGGGATGTACACAGACCAGAACTCATGATTCTCTTGAAAAAAGAGTATCGACTGTTGGTAAAGCGTTGCCCGGTGTTGAGTGCAGGATAGTTGACCCTGAGACCGGAGAAGAAGTAGCTGCAGGCATTCCGGGAGAGTTTCTCGCAAGAGGATATAACGTTATGAAAGGTTACTATAATATGCCTGAGGCAACTGCTTCCGCTATAGATAAGGAAGGATGGCTGCATACAGGTGATCTTGCAGTAGTTGACAGTGATGGTTATTATAAGATCACCGGTAGGATCAAGGATATGATAATCAGAGGTGGTGAAAATATTTATCCTAAAGAGATCGAGGACTTTCTTTATACACATCCGGCCATTCGTGATGTGCAAGTCGTTGGAGTGCCGGACAAGGTATACGGAGAAGAGATACTTGCAGCAGTGATTATCAAAGAAGGTGCTGAATTGAGCGGAGATCAAGTAAAGTCGTATGTTAAAGAAAACATGGCAAAACATAAAACCCCCAGATATGTTATTTTTGTCTCAGAATTTCCAATGACTGCGAGCGGGAAGATACAGAAATTCAAGTTGCGTGAGATGGCTTCAGCAGAGTTAGGGGTAATTGATTCTGATGAGTGAAATTATTGCTCGAAATATTAGCGACAGATGCGAAAAATCACAACGAGCCTTCGAATTGGATTTATTAAGAGGGGTTTCTGTCGTGATGATGATATTACATCATGCTATATTTGATATACGTTATGTGTTTGAAATAGATGCTTTTGCATGGCAGGAGTCTTTCTTTTTCCAGAATCTTTTAAGGCCTCCGTTCGTATTTCTTTTTCTATTCGTTTCGGGTGTTTGTTGTTCTTTTTCAAGAAGCAACTATAGAAGAGCTTTGAAATTTGCTTTTGTCGCAGTTCTATTTTCATTGGTTTTCTTTATCGTAAGCAAAATAACAGATTCAGAAATGTACATCGTATCGAATGTTATTCTTATACTTGCACTTGGGACTTTTGCGTACTCGGTCATTGAGAGTCTGGAAAGAAAAAAGATCATCAAAGATCCGGAAATATGGATAATATCTTTAGCAGTTGTTGTTCTGGTTCTCAATGTACTATTTAACAGGACCGGTTCTATGGATATGCCATGGCTTTCACCGCTACATAAAAGTTTTGAAACCGGATTTGGAATGGCGGATTATATGCCTGTGATCCCTTGGATATCAATGTTTTTTTCCGGAGCTTTGGTTGGTCGTCTTTTCTATTCGTCACGCAGAAGTCTGTTCCCTGAACCTCCGTCTTTTCTTATGAAAATATTTGCACCTCTTATTTTTACAGGAAGAAACGCACTTGTGTTTTATTTGTTTCATCAGCCGGTTATACTTATGGTATTGTTTTTATTAAGAGAAACCGGCATTATTTAATAAATTTCGAAATGAGGCAACATGATCAAAACTGTTATTTTCGATCTCGACGGGACTTTGTTGGATACAATAGCAGACCTCGGAGCAAGTATAAATGAAGCATTAGTTTCAAGAGGTTTTACTAAATTGAGCGATTCGATTTTTCCCTCTTTGGTTGGTTACGGAGCAAGAAACCTGTGTGAAAGAGCGTATTATTTATCTGTCGGTATGAAGTATGATAAAGAAAGCATAGAGGCTGGCATTGAACCTGATCATCATGGTTTGATTTCTGAAATATTGAAGGATTTCAGAGAAAACTATCGGAAAAACATAAATGTCAAAACAAAGCCTTATAATGGCGTATCTGAAATGATCGAACAGATGAAAATCAGGGATATCAAGCTAAATGTTCTTTCTAATAAACCTGATCATTTTACCAAAATGCTTGTTATGCATCATTTTGGTAAAGGAGTTTTCAGTGAAATCATGGGTGAGAGTGATAAATTCCCCAGAAAGCCTGATCCTTCCGCTGCGTTGTATATACTTGGATCTAATGGATCAGATCCCGGTGAATCTGTTTTAATAGGTGACGGAGATTCTGATATCATGACAGCCAGGGCAGCGGGAATGAATTCGATAGCAGTACTTTGGGGGTATAGGGGTTTTCAGGAACTGAAGGAAGCAGGGGCTGAGAGCTTTGCATCATACCCCGGGGATATTCTTGAATTGCTCAAAACTGATTTTAATGTATAATATTTCATATGAAAAGCTCAGTATCAGATAAAATATGCCGTGTCATTATGGGAATGGCTTTTGCTTTGCCGGCTCTGTTTGCATATTCTATGCAGAGAGTATTGGCTGAATTTCCGGGTTTTGTTGAAAATGTGTATTCACTTGCTTTGTTCAGATGGATATCTCTTCCTGTAGCATATATAGTTTCTGTTTTTCCATTATCACTTACAGAAATCTCTTTATACCTGGCTTTTCCGGCATTTGTTTTATTAGTAGTTATGATCATCCGTGGTATCAGGCGATCTGAGAAGAAAAGCGAAACGATACTAAAATATCTTCACAGAACTGCATGGACAGCGTCTGTTTTGTATCTTGTATTTATGCTGTTATTGGGATTCAATTATTCGAGAATGCCTATGGCTGATTCCCTTGGTATAGAAGTTAAACCAAGAGAAAGTGAAGAATTGGAAGAGGTTTGCTATCTTCTTCTGGACAGGGTCAATTATTTACGTGAAAACATTTACGAGGAAGATGGTGTTATGGTTATACCTGAAGGTGTTTCCAAAGCGCTGAAAACAGGGTATAAAGGATATGAAGCAATCTCTGATATTTATCCCGTCCTTAAAGGTCCGTCTGTTAGAGCTAAAGGTGTTATCGCATCACATTATTGGTCCTTTACAGGGATAACAGGTATGTATTTCCCTTTCTATGTAGAGGCAAACGTCAACATTGATGTTCCTCATTACTCTATACCGAATACAATAATGCACGAACTTGCGCATTTGAGAGGGATAGCAAGAGAGGATGAAGCAGAATTCTCAGCTTTTCTTTCAGGTATAAATCATCCTGATACTTATTTTAAGTATTCATCATATCTTAATGCTTTGATACATTGCAGAAATGCTCTTTACAGAGCTGATAAAGAAGCTTTTGATGAATTATCTGCCGTTATTTCTCAGAAAGTTAAAAATGATCTTTCATGCGGAAGCGTGTATTGGAAACAATTTGAAGGACCTGTTGAAGTAGTTTCAACGAAAGTCAACGATTCATATTTAAAATCAAATATGCAGCAGGATGGGGTAGCAAGCTACGGAAGAGTAGTCGATCTTATTCTGGGATACTATCTCTCAGACCGAAACTGAGGTGAGTAGTGCCTGAGGTAGTATTGAAAGGTCACGATTATAAATATGCGGTGTCGGATGTGTTGAGACTTTTTTATGGAGAAGCAAATGAAAAGCCGGAAGGCATTTCAGCGGGATCAGATGGAACCATCATCTTTAGTAAATATGATGGATCAGGAGTATGTACTGAATCCGGAGATATCTGCAGATGTTTTAGTTATAATGAGTCGCAAGAAATTCCTTTTATTCCTAAACGTGAAGTCAAGCGTCAGTTATACAGTTTGCTGAGTGAAATGACCGGAATTACTTATCCATGGGGATCTCTTACAGGGATCAGGCCAACTTTGATCGCAACTGAATGCGGTTATGATCCGGTTAAAATGAGTGAATCATATTATTCAAGTTTTGATAAATCAAAACTTGCTTGTGAAACAGCATTAAATGAAAACAGGATGATCGACTCGATCGCCAATAACAGTTATCACATATATCTATCTGTTCCGGTATGTCCAACACTGTGTGACTACTGTTCATTTCCAACTGCTGATCATATTCGCGTAAAAGCTGTACTTGATGATTATGTATGTGCTATTGTTGCAGAACTGAAAGATTTCATTATCGGTAACAAATCTTGCATTGGGAGTATTTATATCGGCGGAGGGACTCCAACTGTACTTAATGACAGACAGTTCGAGTTTCTGCTTTCATCTGTAAATGATTTAGCTGATATCTCAAGTGTTCCTGAATTTACTATTGAAGCGGGAAGACCTGAAACTATAACAGATAGTAAAATATTAATCATGATGAAGTACGGAGTCAGCCGGGTTTGTGTAAACCCTCAAACTTTCAACGCAGTTACACTTGATCGGATCGGAAGAAAACATACAGTTAAGGATATTTATGACGCGTACCGGAGAGTCAGAAACGGTGGGTTCAGGAGCATAAGTATGGATCTGATAGCCGGGCTGGGAGATGAGAGCAAGGATGATTTCTTATATTCACTTACCGAAATGATCGGATTAAGACCTGAAAATATAACCGTTCACAGCCTTTCTCTTAAAAGATCTTCGATGATGAAAAGAAAATTTTCACAAGATCCGATCGTTAATCCGGTGATGGATTTCAAAGCCGGTTCAGGTAATATAGACGGAATGCTTGCAGATAGTTATAAAATACTTGCATTAAATGATTACAAACCGTATTATATGTATCGGCAGAAAGACACTTTGGGCGGAAATGAAAATACAGGGTTTTCTCTGAAAGACCATGAATGCATTTACAATTGTGCCATGATGGGCGACAGAAATACAATAGTAGGATTCGGGGCGAAGGCTATTAGTAAAAAGATAGTGATGAAGGACGGAAAAGTACTGATAGAAAGGCTTCAAAACCCGGCAGATGTCAGAATGTACATTACCAGATCTTCTGACTTGATCAACAAGAAAAGAGAGTTTTTCTATGAACCTGACAGGAATATTTAATGCCGGGGTCCCCGGAATAATTATGTTTATAATATATTTAGCTTCATTTATTTTGCCTGTGATCATGGGGATATATCTTTTGGTCAATTTCATAAGGGCACCATTCAGAAAAGCAGCTTCCGGTATATATGAACTACCAATGACGAGGTTTGTGGTCGTAATACCGGCAAGAAATGAGGAAAAAGTGATAGGACATACGATCGATATGATCGGAAATCAGGATTATCCTTCAGAAATGATAGATGTTATCATAATTGCAGACAACTGTTCTGACCTTACGGCAATCAAAGCAAGAGAAGCAGGTGCTAAAGTCTACGAAAGAACTGATTCACTGAAGTGTTCCAAAGCACATGCTTTGAAGTGGTTTTTTGAAAGCGGATCTCTTGATAAAACTAAACATGATGCCGTTTGTATTGTTGATGCCGATACGATACTGCATCCTGATTTTCTCCGTGAAATCGATCGTGAAATGGCTGCAGGTTATCCGATCGTTCACGGCAGAGTAGGCTCAATTAATCCGCATGAATCTTTTACTGCGAGTTTTATGACTGTTCTCCTTTCATTTCAGAACAGATTCTGGCATCTTCCTCAGGCAAATATCCGCAGATCAGGATTCTTCGCCGGAACCGGAGTATGTATCACGCTTAAGTGTATTGAAGAGGTCGGATGGGATATCCATACACTTGTTGAGGATGCTGAGTTCGGTATTCAAGCAGTGCTGAAGGGCGGTTTTGTAAGATATTGTGATCATGCGGAGTTTTATGTCGAGCAAGTAAATGATCCGAAAAGTCTCTGGAAACAACAACGAAGATGGCGGACCGGGCATATAGCCTGTTTACGAAGATACGGCTTTTCTCTTTTTAAAGCTGTCTTTGTAAATGGAAATAAGAATGCGATAGCACCATTGCTTCTGGTTATGATACCACCTTTTTGCATAACCGCTCTTTTTCAATCTATATTAGCTCCGGTAATCGTTCTTATAGCTTTTGGACCATGGTTTATCGATCCTATCATGTTTGCTGTTGGAATCGCTGCTCAGTTTGTCTTTAATTTTATTCTTCAAAGTTTTGTCCTGCGTATGGATCAACGATTTTCATTCAAGCACTGGAAAGGGATATGTGGAATGTTTCTGGCTCCTGCTTTTTATGGGATCCTTGACTTAGTTTGCATTTTTAAACCGATCAGGGAATGGCATCCTATGAATCATGGTGAAACTGATTATTTAGCAGCAATAGAAGGAAATGGCAGAAAGAACATAAAATGAAGATCGTTTTTCTTGACAGAAGCTCAGTTGGTCTTGATGTAGATATTAGTATTTATGAGAAATTCGGTACAATTAAGGTATATGATTACTCAGAACCGCATGACATAAAACAAAGGATATTTGGAAGTGATATAGTCATAACCAATAAGGCTCCAATGGACGAATCTACGCTTTCCGGTACATCGGTCAGGCTTATTTGTCTTACTGCTACCGGGGCGGACAATGTGGATCATGATTTCTGTCGAAAATCAGGAATAACTGTATGTAACGTTAAAGGTTATTCTACAAACTCAGTTGTACAGCATACATTTGCCTTGCTGTTTATGATATGGGAAAGGATGACTGAGTTTATTGAACACACAAGAAACGGGAGATATGTCGGAGATACTGATTATAGCCATTATGCTTATACTTTTAGAGAAATGACAGGCAAGACTTTCGGGGTCATGGGAATGGGTGCGATAGGTTCTGCTGTCGCTAAAGTTGCCGAAACATTCGGATTCAACGTCATATATTGGTCATCATCCGATATGGACAGGAATACGGCATATCGTCGCGTAGGGCTAGAGGAACTGCTTCGAACATGTGATGTGATAAGCATAAATTCACCTCTGAATGAACAAACAAGAGGCTTACTGGGAATCCACGAGTTCGAGATCATGAAACCGGAAACGGTTGTAATAAACACCGGTAGAGGTGCTATTATAGTTGAAGAGGACATTGTACAGGCAATAGAAAATGGTATGATAGGAGGAGCGGCTCTGGATGTTATTACTAAAGAACCGATGACTTCTGATTCACCTTTTACAAGGATCCTGGACAGACCGAATTTTATTTTGACGCCGCATGTTGCCTGGGCGGCAGTTGAATCCCGTCAGCGATGCCTTGACGAGGTTTGTTTGAACATTGAATCCTGGATCGAAGGCCGGATAAGAAACGTTATTGTATAAACCTTGACATTATTCTGCCTTAAATACTATAATCAACAACAAGCGAATAATAGCTGTGACCGGAAGAGTAACACAGGTAAATGTTTTCAGAGAAACCGGAGCAGGTGGGAACCGGTGAACTAACCTGACGTGAAAATCATCCGAGAGCTGCTTTACTGAGAAACAGTAGGTAAAGCCGGTCATTCCCATTTAGGGCTGTACCGTTATCATGGAAGAGATGTCCTTTGTGGACGAATACGGGTGGTACCGCATTTACAGATGCCCCGTTTGATATGGGGCATTTTTTATTACTAAAACGGAGGGTGATATGTACAAGAAGGTTCAGACTGACATGAGTTTTGTAGAGCGTGAGAAAGAGACACTTCAATTCTGGAAGGATAATGATATTTTCAGAAAATCTGTAGCATCTAGAGAAGGTTGCCCTGCATTTACTTTTTTCGACGGACCGCCTACAGCTAACGGCAGACCGCATATCGGTCATATCCTTACAAGGGTCATTAAGGACATAATACCAAGATATAAAACAATGAAAGGATACAAGGTCCCGAGAAAGGCAGGCTGGGATACTCATGGGCTTCCTGTTGAACTTGAAGTTGAAAAACTTCTGGGTATAGATGGCAAAGCACAGATAGAGGCTTATGGTGTTGAACCTTTTATAGAGAAATGCAAAGAGAGTGTGTGGAAATATAAGACTGAGTGGGAGGATATGTCAGACAGAGTTGGTTTCTGGGCAGACATGGATGACCCATATGTCACATATGACAATAATTACATCGAATCTGAGTGGTGGGCTCTTAGAAAGATCTGGGATTCAGGTCTTCTGTACAAAGGGCATAAGATAGTGCCATACTGCCCGAGGTGTGGTACATCACTTTCAAGCCATGAGGTGGCGCAGGGATATAAAGATGTTAAGGATATGTCAGTATTCGTAAGGTTTGGCGTGAAAGGGGAACCTGAGACTTATTTTGCTGCATGGACAACAACACCCTGGACGCTTCCCTCTAATGTCGCTCTATGCGTCAATCCGGATGTAGATTATTCGCTTGTCGAAGTAGACTCGTCAATCGAAGGAGATCCTGCCAGAGTCAGATATTTCATAGCATCTGAACTTGCGACGAAACTATTCGGCGAAGCTGAAATGAAAGTCATCTCAACAAGCAAAGGTGTAAAACTTCAGGGAATGGAATACACTCCGCTTTTTTCGTACGGCAGAAACCAGATCGACGCCTCAGGTAAAAAGGCATTCTACATCACTTGTGACGATTATGTAACGCTTTCCGATGGCACCGGAATAGTCCATATTGCTCCGGCTTTCGGTGAAGATGACTCAAGAGTTGGAAGAAAATACAATCTTCCGTTCGTGCAATTAGTAGATACAGAGGGAAAGATGACTATTGATGCAGAAGAATTCGCCGGAGTTTTCTGCAAAGATGCCGATCCCGGACTTATACGTAAACTTGCCTTAGATAAGAAGCTTGTAGGCAAGTTGCCGTATGAACACAGTTATCCTTTCTGCTGGAGATGTGATACAGCGCTGATATATTATGCACGTGACACATGGTTTATTGAGATGACAAAGGTCAAGGATAAATTACTTGTAAACAATAAAACGATCAATTGGATGCCTGAGACTATACGTGACGGGAGATTCGGCAATTTTCTTGAGAATGTTATAGATTGGGGCATTTCCCGTGAGAGGTATTGGGGAACACCACTCCCGATATGGGAATGCGAATGCGGACACAGACATCTTATTGGTTCAATTGATGAACTTAAAGCTTTGTCAGACGATTGTCCGGATGAGATCGAACTCCATAAACCTTATATTGACGCTGTGCATGTTAAATGCGAAAAGTGCGGGTCTTCGATGAAGCGTGTAAGTGAGGTCATCGACTGTTGGTTTGATTCAGGATCAATGCCTTTTGCTCAATGGCACTATCCATTTGAAAATAAAGAGCTATTCGACGAGCAGTACCCCGCTGACTTTATTTCTGAAGCTGTCGATCAGACAAGAGGATGGTTCTATACGTTGTTAGCGATATCGACACTTCTTTTCGATAATGCGTCTTTCAGAAATTGTATAGTTTTAGGACTGGTGCTCGATAAGGATGGCATCAAAATGTCAAAGCATAAAGGCAATGTAGTCGATCCGTGGGAAGTAATAGATAAACAGGGTGCAGATGCTGTACGATGGTATTTCTATACTGCCAGTTCACCATGGCTGCCAAGCCGGTTCTCGCCGGAGGCGGTGACGGAAGTTCAAAGAAAATTTATGGGGACATTGTGGAATACCTATGCCTTTTATGTTATGTATGCTAATATCGACAATTTTACTTTTGATCCTGAATATTTTGCCAGAAGACGAAATTCATTGCCTGTTATCGATAAATGGCTGTTAAGTCGTTTGAATACTTTAACTGATAAAGTTGACAAATGTCTGGACAAATATGATATAACAACAGCAGCTAGAGCTATCGCTGATTTCACAGATGAACTTTCCAACTGGTATGTAAGAAGGAATCGAGAGCGCTTCTGGGCTGAGGGTATGGAGGAAGATAAGATAGATGCTTATTCAACTCTTTATACTTCATTGACAGAACTCGCTAAGTTATGTGCTCCGTTTGTTCCTTTCATGGCTGAAAGCATCTATGGAAATCTTGTTCTGAGTACTGATCCGGATATGCCGGAGAGTGTTCACCTTTGTGATTTTCCGGTTTGTGATCAATCGATGATAGATAAAGTGCTTGAACAGAACATGAATGATGTTCTTCATATCGTGGCGATGGGAAGAGCTGCAAGAAACAATTGTTCGATCAAGAACAGGCAGCCGGTAAGGAAAATGTATATCAAATCTCCGAGGAGGCTTCCGGAAGAGTACGACGCTTTGGTCGCTGATGAACTAAATGTTAAAGAGATTGTCTATATAGATGACATATCACAGATGTACGGTTATCAGATAAAGCCTCAGCTGAAGACCCTTGGACGAAAAATGGGAAAACTTATCCCGGCTATAACATCTGAACTGAAAAATATCGATGGAAAGGCAGCTTTCGATACGATCAAGACTATTGGGAAGATACAGATCGTTATAGATGGTGACACTATAGAGTTGTCAGAAGATGACCTTCTGATCGAGACGGTGCAGATGGAAGGCTTGTCAACTGAGTCTGACCGCGATTTTACGGTTTCAATTGATACTGTGCTTACTGATGAGTTGATCGAAGAGGGGTTTGTCAGAGAAATCGTTAGTAAGGTCCAGACGATGCGTAAAGAAGCCGGATTTGAAGTTTTGGACAGGATCGTTCTGGGATTTGATACAGATGATCATCTGGGTAAAATCATAACTGAAAACTCTGGTGAGATAAGAGATGAAGTATTAGCAAATGACATATTGAATGAGTTGTCCGGCTTTGTGAAAGAATGGGATGTGAATGGGATCAAAGCCAAACTTTCTGTAAGGAAAGTATGAATTCGAGCCTGAATCCTCAGTTAAATGGTAGAATATACACGATATGATATTTAACGATGTTATGTATGAAAGGAACAGATGCTTAGTAATATTTTAAATAATCTGGGTATGCAGAATTTCGATATAATGGAAATATTGATAAGGGTTTTCGTGATAATGATGTCCCTTTCTATTCATGAAGCAGCTCACGCTTTCAGGGCGTATAAACTCGGAGATGATACAGCGGAGAGAGCCGGAAGATTATCTCTGAATCCACTTGTACATTTAGATCCACTAGGCACATTGATGATGTTTATAGCAAGAGTCGGCTGGGCTAAACCGGTCCCGATCAATCCTCTGCTTTTTACTCGAGCCAAGTCAATGAAACGAGGGATCATCGAAGTGAGTATTGCCGGTCCTTTGTCGAATCTGATACTATCATTCGGCTCGTATCTGATATATAGCATTGTTCGAGTTGTAACCTTAAAGTCTACTGGTGGTTTACCTGACGACGGTATTATGAGTATAATCTTCCAGATACTCCACACAATGTTCCTGCTGAATATATTTCTTGCTGTCTTCAATCTGCTCCCTGTTCCACCGCTGGACGGATTCAAAATATTCGGAGCCTTTCTTCCAAGCAGGATATACTATAAATTAATGGAGTATGAGAGATATATAGGTATAGCATTCATACTGATAATAGTTTTCGGAGGATCATTGTTTTCTACAATACTGACAACTCTGGCGACACCGTTTTATCTTCTGATCACATGGCCGCTAGATAGTTTGTCGATGCTTTTGCTAAGAGTTTTCTGATCGAAATATACATATAAATCTTTGGAGGCACAATGAATAGAAAAACAGTACTTAGTGGGATGCGGCCAACCGGCAATATTCATTTAGGTAATTACTTTGGAGCCTTAGAAAACTGGGTAGGTCTTCAGGATAAATACAACTGCTACTTTTTTATAGCTGACTGGCACGCGCTTACCACAGGCTATGCTGATACTTCTAAAATCAGAGATAACACACTCCAGCTCATGGCGGATTATCTGGCGTGTGGTCTTGATCCTGATAGATCCGTGATTTTTCTTCAGTCAGATGTGAAAATTCACGCTGAAATGCATTTGCTTCTTTCTATGATAACTCCACTTGCCTGGCTGGAAAGATGTCCTACATATAAAGATCAGATCGCAAATATGACTGATAAAGATATAATGACTTACGGATTTCTTGGATATCCTTGCCTTATGTCATCGGATATTCTGATTTATAAGGCTGATTATGTTCCTGTAGGTGAGGATCAGGTTCCACACCTGGAAATGACAAGAGAGATCGCACGAAGAGTAAATCATCTATATCATACTGATGTGTTTCCGGAACCCGCTCCTTTATTGACAAAAGCTAAAGTTCTGCCGGGTACAGATGGACGTAAAATGTCTAAGAGCTATGGCAATACTATTGCATTTTCTGACACTCCTCAAGAAGTTGATGCTAAAGTAATGAGTATGATAACGGATCCAGCAAGAATACGGAAAACTGACCCGGGGCATCCGGAAATTTGTACTGTTTATTCTTTTCATAAAATATTCAGTTCTGATGAAGTAGAAGAGATCGGTTCTATGTGCAGAGAAGGTCGGATCGGCTGTGTTCAGTGTAAAAGAAAGCTTGCGCGGAAACTTGCGGATTTCCACGGACCTATACACGAGAGAAGAACAGAATTGTTAAGTGATACAGAGAAACTTACCGCGATCATATCAGAAGGGTCAGCCAAAGCTTTGATCAACGCAGAGAAAACCATGAAAGAGATTCGCAGAGCAATAGGGATCGGACTGGATGATGAATTATGATGTAAAGTCTCAAGCTTTACCGGAGATCCATGCAGGTGGTTTTGACGGACCGCTGGATCTATTATGTTTTTTGATTGAGAAAAATAAGGTTAACATATATGACATACCTATCGCAGAGATAACCGATCAGTATATTGAATTGATCGAATCTATGACAAAACTTGACCTTGAGATAGCAAGTGAGTTCCTTTTGATGGCTTCAACTTTGCTGATCATAAAATCCCGGATGCTCCTTCCTTCGAAACAGATGGGGCAGGATGATGTTATTGATCCGCGTGAAGAACTTGTGTTAAAAATACTAGAATATAGAAGATGTAAGAGTCTTGCTGATGATCTTAAAACAAAGCACAATGAATACGGTGATTGCGTTTTCAAACTTCCTGAGCCATTGTCTGCGTTAGGGATATCGATCGCGTATAACCGCGAGGTATATGATCGAAGCTTGTTTATGGAAGCTGCCAGAGAACTCTCTGAGCGCAACAGGGTCAGGTTTTATGATGTTTCATCGAGGATCGCCGGTTTACTTAAAAGAGAGAAAATTTCCATAAAAGACAAAATGAGAGTAATATGGGATAAACTCACAGGAAGAGCTAAGGTTTTCTTTAATGAGATATTTCCTTCTGTATCTACATCAAGGGCTGAACGGATAGTTGGATTTCTTGCTCTTCTTGAGCTTCTTAAAACAGATCTTTTCAAAGTAGAACAGAATGATCCTTTTGATGTGATCTCAATTAAACGTATTGGGAAAAGTGTAGCAGAAGAGGAGAGCTTATTTGATAAATTGTTTTCGAGAAAGAAAAGCGAGGAGACAGATTACAGATGACAGAAAGAGATGAAACGGTTTTCGATCAACTTGATGATGTGGATATTCCCGCAGCAATTGAGTCTGTGCTTTTTGCCGCAGGAGATCCTGTATCTGCTGATAAATTAGCGGATATCTCAGGGCTTTCAACAGATAGGATAAGGATAATAATGGAGGAGCTGATTTCTGAGTACTTGAAAAATACGAGAAGAGGCATTATGATCCGAAGGATCGAGGATTCATATTCGCTTGCAACAAAGCCATCTGCCGGAGAAGTGATAAAACGACTTTTTGCGCCAAGAAACAGACCACCCATGACACAAGCTGCATACGAGACACTTGCTATAGTAGCATATAACCAACCGGTAACACGTTCTCAGATCGAGGCGGTCAGAGGTGTTAACAGTGACGGTATTTTGTCAAGGCTTATTGAAAAAGAACTTATACATGAATGTGGCACTCTTGATGCTCCGGGAAGACCGGCGCTATTCGAAACCACTGAAAATTTTCTGAAAGAATTTGGATTTTCTTCTGTTCGTGATCTCCCGCCTATGGACATGCTGATGTATAAAACCCTTCAGGATATAGAAGGATCGGTTGCAGACGCTACTTCAGGTAAAACCGGAGGGCAGATAACTATCGAACAATTAGTGGATGCTGTTAAACCTTATGATGAAAGCGTTAATGTGCCACCGGAATCAAAGAAAAGATATTTTTCAGATGAAGAGAAGGAAAAAGCAGAGCTATCTGATGAAAGTGTTATGGAAATTTCTGCAGCATTCTTTGGTGAAGAGTGAAAATTAATGTGAATTATAATAATCTGTTTACATATAATATAAATATAGCTCTGAAAATATGTTAATTCCAGTTATAATGCTACAATTATGTTCTTTGCTATTAACGTTTTATCAATTATAATTATTATGGAGCAATATGGTGCAAAGGAGTGCTTGTAATGAACTCACATGAAACTATGAGAAAATATGCTGAAAAGAAAACTGAAGCTGCTGCTCAAGGACATAACATGAAATGTTATGAAAGGATCGGTCTTCTTCTTGACGAAGGGAGTTTCGTTGAATTAAATTCATTGGTTAGACCAAGGGGTTTGAGTGCATTGTTCAACAGACCACCTGTAGACGGAGATGGAGTTGTTACCGGTTACGGGGAAATAGAAGGACAGATGGTGTATATAGCTGTGCAGGATCCTGATATATACGGAGGCTCCATGGGGCAGATGCATTCTCTCAAAATCAGAGAAGCTGCGGACCAAGCTGTTCTTTCAGGAGTTCCTCTTTTGATTTTATTTGATACAGGAGGAGCTCGCATAGAGGAGGGTATCCTTGCTTTAGAAGGGTTATCTGAGTTGTTATCTGTTCTTTCAGATGCTGCAGACTTGATACCTGTCGTTTCCGTTATCCTTGGACCATGCCCCGGAGGAAGTGCTGTTGCAGCCGGACTTTCTCATTTCAGATTTTTCTCTAATGAACGTGGGATGGCTTTTATGAATGGACCTATGGTTACAGCTGCTAGCGAGGGTACAACGATGGACCCTGCGGATATAGGCGGTGGTAAGATACATAGCAATAAGACCGGATTTGCATCTTTTGTTTATGATTCTGATGAAAAATGCCTTTTGGCAGTAAGAAATCTGATATCTTATTTCCCGGATAATATTAATTTGTTCGATTCTGAAGTGCCTTCTGATGATCCGAACAGAACAGAATCAGAACTTGATGATATAGCATCTGCAATTTCAGACGGATACAGTATCGATAGGGTAGTTGAACTGGTATTCGATAGCGGGAGTTTTCTTGAGGTTTCGGCAGGTTATCAGAGCGGAGTCATAACCGCTTTAGCACGGATCGATGGTTTGCCTGTTGCGGTCATAGCTAACCGTTCTCAGAGAATGGAACCGAATGACGCAGGGAAACTCACCGAATTTGTTAAGACTTGTGATTTGTTGGAACTTCCTTTGATCAGCTTTGTTGACTGTGAGGGATTTTCTATTGGGTTAAAATATGAGTATTCAGATATTCTTAAGAAAGCTGCAGACTTGTATAAATCGATCGACAGTTACTCATCTGTTAAGATAGCAGTTATAACAGGCAAAGCTATAGGTACTGCATTTCTAACTCTTTCCGGTAAAAATGCAGGATTTGATCATGTATATGCATGGCCGACTGCTCAGATATCTGTTGTTAACGCTGATACTGCTGCCAATATACTTTATAAAAATGAGATCGCAGCGGCGGATGATGTGATCATGTCCAGGAAGGATTTTACTGATAAATATTCAGAGGAGATAGCTGCACCTCAGGTAGCTGCTTCATATGGATATGTTGATGAGATCATATATCCGTCGTCTACAAGACCACGCATAGCAAGCGCTCTTCAAATCATATAAGAACTATCAGGCAATAGAGAGAGAGGTTAAGAGAAAATTATGAAGAAATATAACATCACGGTAAATGGTAAGAAGTATGAAGTTGAAGTCGAAGAGACTGATCAACATTTGAAAACTCCTGCACCTGCAGTTGATAGTAAACTTGCCTCAATGTCTGTGGATCGCCCTGTAGCAGCTGAACCGAAGAGCTCATCATCACCAGCTCCTGTCAGAACTGCTGATCCTGTAAAGCCGACTGATATGAGTGCTTCGGAAGGTTCAGTCAAAGTTACATCACCGATGCCGGGAACTATTCTTAAGGTGAATGTAAGCCTAGGACAGAAAGTTTCTAAAGGTGATGTTTTGTGTGTGCTTGAAGCCATGAAGATGGAAAATGATATAGTTTCACCGGATGATGGTACGGTTGCAGGTATGTCAGTGTCTAAAGGTTCATCAGTAAACGCCGGTGATCTGCTTGTGTCATTGAACTGATCGGAGGACAAGATGGCTAAAATCAAAATAACTGAAACAGTTCTGAGAGATGCTCATCAATCCCTTGCTGCTACAAGAATGACAATAGATGAAATGGTACCTATGCTAAATCTTATGGATTCTGTTGGGTATAATGCTTTGGAATGCTGGGGAGGTGCAACATTTGACTCATGCGTCAGGTTTTTGAATGAGGACCCATGGGAAAGATTGAGGAAAATCCGAAGCGCATGCCCCAATACTAAGCTCCAGATGCTTCTTCGAGGACAGAATTTGCTTGGTTATAAACATTATGCAGATGATGTGGTTGAGTATTTTGTTAAGAAGTCTATTTCAAACGGAATAGATATCGTCAGGATATTCGATGCTTTAAATGATTTCCGTAATATTGAAAAGGCGATGAAAGCTACTATAAGTGAGGGCGGACATGCTCAGGGTTGTATTGCTTATACAACAAGCCCTGTACACACTGCACAGAAATTTGTTGAGGATGCCAAACGCCTTGAAGATATGGGTGCTCACTCTGTTTGTATAAAGGATATGGCCGGACTTCTTCTGCCTATGGAAGCTTTTGAACTTGTTACAGCGATGAAATCTACACTGAAAATACCTGTTGAAATGCATACTCATTACACAAGTGGTGTTGGATCGATGACGTATCTGAAATCTATAGAGGCAGGTTGTGATATCATAGATACTGCAATCAGTCCTTTTGCCATGGGAACATCACAACCACCCACAGAGCCTATAGTAGCTACTCTGGAGGGCACTGAGTATGATACAGGTCTTTCTCTTGATGTTCTTTCAGAAATAGCTGCATATTTCAGTACAATAAGAGAGAAATGGCTGAAAAATGGACTATTAGATCCTAAAATGCTTAGTGTTGATGTTAATGCTCTTCGTTATCAGGTTCCGGGCGGAATGCTCTCTAATCTTGTTTCTCAGTTGAAACAAGCAGGAAAGATCGATCATTTACAAGAAGTTCTTGAGGAAGTTCCGCGAGTAAGAAAAGATTTCGGGTATCCTCCTTTAGTTACACCATCAAGTCAGATAGTTGGTACTCAGGCGGTTATGAATATCATAACCGGTGAAAGGTATAAAATGGTAACTAAAGAAGCCAAAGGATTACTTAAGGGTGAATACGGAATGCCACCGGCACCGATAAATGAAGATATTTACAGTTTGGTTCTTGGTGATGAACCAAGGATCACTTACAGACCGGCAGATAAGATCGAACCTGAACTTGACAAGAACCGTATTGCTGTAGCAGAATATTATGAACAAGAAGAGGATGTCTTGACTTGGGCAATGTTTCCTCAGGTAGCAGAAAAGTTTTTCAAATGGAGACGGGCACAGAAGCATCTTGCTGATGATACTGACGGCAATGTCGGAAAAGCAATACAACCTGTCTGACAGGAGAGTTGAATGAGCGCTCGTAAAATAGATATTTTCGGGATAATCGAAACTTCGCTACCTAAAATGAGTAAGGGCCAGAAAGCCATAGCCCGCTATATTAATTTGAATTATGAAAAGGCTGCTCATTATACTGCGGCTAAGATAGCGACGGAAACTAACGTAAGTGAATCGACTGTCGTGAGATTTGCGTCTGAACTGGGGTTTGAAGGATTTCCTGAATTTCAGAAAAGACTGAGAGAAGATCTGAAGGTGAAGCTGACATCGGTTGAGAGACTGAATACTTCAGTTTATTCGGGTATGTCTGTAAATATAGTGAAATCTGTTATTAAATCAGATATATCCAAACTTGAAAACACATTACAGGAATTTGATTATGATTCATTTAACAATGCTTGTGACCTTATAATGTCAGCTCAGAGGATATTTATACTGGGAGTACGCAGTTCGGCTCCGCTGGCAGCGTTTCTGGGGTTTTACTTTAATCTGATGTTTGATAATGTAAGACTGGTGCATACCACCAGCGTCAGCGAAATGTTTGAACAGGTAATGAATGTTAGAGATGGTGATGTTGTTCTTGGCATTAGTTTTCCGAGATATTCTAAACGTACCATAAGAGCCATGCAATATTGCAGAGACAGCGGTGCTGATGTAATTGCAATTACAGATAAACCTGATAATCCTATCGCACTAAACTCTGACTGTGCTCTTCTTGCACCAAGCGATATGGCTTCTTTTGTTGACTCTTTAGTTGCACCATTAAGTTTGATCAATGTCCTGCTTGCTGAACTAGGCAATAGAAATAAGGAACGAATATCTGAAACATTCAGTAATCTTGAACGAATATGGGACGATTACGGAGTATATGATAAAGGCGACTCGGAGGAAGATACAAGAAATGAGCTCTAATATCGTTCCTGACAGCAAAATCACAACATCTGCTGCTATAAGAATGTCTCTTTCGGATGACAGAAAAGAAGAAAAGGAACTTTCTGATATTTATTTGTCCAAAGGTATAAAGGCTGTTGCTGTTGATTTTGGCGGAGAGTTTATTTCTTCTGTTTCTAAAATCGTTGAAAGAGCAGTTGTTGCCTCTAAACGTGAAGGTGTTATCAATCCAACTCATGCTGAAGAAGGAGCCGTTGCGGGTGCGACTCGTGAAGCAGTCTCTCAGATCATGCAGAAGGCTATCGGCCTTAATGTAGGTGGTAAGATAGGTATCGCGCGTTATGGTGATCATGTTGGAGTCAGTGTGTATTTTGGTATCGGCTTACTCCATTTAAATGAGGTCGCTATCGGTCTGGGACACCGGGTAGTCTGATTCATAAAGGAGTAATAGTAATGCCGTATTCCATAGCAGTGGATGGCCCTGCCGGAGCAGGGAAAAGTACTATAGCCAGGAAAATAGCTGAACTTAAAGCGCTTGTATACATAGATACCGGAGCTATGTACAGAGCTTGTGCACTGAAAGCGATCCGTCTCGGGATATCTTGTTCTGATGCAGTTTCTGTTGAAAAGATGATGGAAGATATCAACATTGATTTCAAGGGATCTGATACTAACAGTATAGACAGAAATATATTCCTTGACGGAGAGGATGTTTCTTCATTGATACGCACACCGGATGTTTCCAAGGGTGCTTCTGATATCAGCGCACTTTCTTCTGTTAGGATCAGAATGGTGGAACTTCAGCGTAAAATGGCCGAAGGGTATAATGTGATACTTGACGGAAGAGATATAGGTACATTTGTACTTCCGAATGCTGATCTCAAGATCTTTTTAACCGCTTCTGCAGACGAGAGAGCTCGTAGAAGACTTGATGAAATGAGAGCCAAAGGTGATATGATTTCTGATTTTGAGGATGTTAAGAGAGACATTGAATACAGGGATCACAATGATTCCAACAGATCTTTAGCACCGTTGAGAAAGGCTGAAGATGCTGTTGAAATCGACACTACAAGGATGAGTATCGAGCAAGTTGTTGAAGCAGTATGTAAACTCATAGTAATAAAATGTTGATTGCGATTTTAAAAGCGTTACTAAGATCTATCAACTGGTTACTTTTCAGAGCGGATTATGTCTGTCCTGAGAAGTTTCCTACGCAAGGACCTGCTATAATCGTTTCCAACCACCAGCATACTTTTGATGTTTTTCTGATACACGCTAAAGTAACGCCTTGGATATATTGGGTATCGAAAAAGGAATTAACTGAAAAGCCGATAATCGGAAGACTAGTAAAGCGCCTTGGAGTGATTCCGGTAGATAGAGATAAAAGTGATCTCTCTGCAGCTAGAAGTATGTTTGAACGTATTAAAGAAGGCAGAGTAATTGGTATTTTCCCTCAAGGCACAAGGATGAAGAGCAAGGAAATGATCAGCAAAGTAATACCGAAGACCGGAGCAGTGCATTTTGCTATAAGGTCAGGCACACCAATATATCCTGTAGGGATCAAGGGAGATTTTCGGTTGTTCAGGAAAATGAAAATCATTGCAGGCGATCCGATAACACCTGAGGAGTTGAATAGTAAAATCAAAGGTGATAACAGACTGATGAGGCAATCGATTTACATTATGAAAAGAGTGTACGAACTGGCAGGAATAGAATATAAGATTGAAGATGACATCGTTTTAGGAGATACACATGATTGCTGATATCGACCCGAACATTAATGTAGCAGAAAGTGCAGGATTCTGTTTTGGTGTTGATAATGCAGTTAAAACAGCATTTCAGCTAGTCTCTGAATGTGAGATAAGTTCAGAAACTAAGGAAATTTATATGCTTGGTAGACTTATCCACAATAAAGAGGTAATAAATCAACTGATGACTAAAGGAATGAAATTAGCTGTAGACCCCGAAGATGTTACACCTGGCTCAACGGTACTTGTAAGAGCTCATGGTATTCCTCCGGAAGTGTTGAGAAAACTGAAAGAACAGGGTGCTGATGTTATTGATTGTACTTGCCCTTATGTCAGAAAGATCCATAATATAGTCAGGAAAGCATTTGTTGATGGAAAACAGATAATTATAATAGGTGACCCTAACCATCCGGAGGTTGAAGGTATAAATGGTGAATGTGATTACAAGGCCATCGTAATTGATAGTGCTGACTCCTATAAAATCAATCAAATTGAAGATGTAGACACCATAATTGTCGCTCAAACTACTTTTTCTTTAGAAAGATTTAAAGATGTTTGTGATATTTTGAATAAAAAAATTGCAAAGCTTGAAATATTTGGTACAATATGTAGTACGACTGAAAAAAGGCAGAAAGAAGCCAGGGAACTTGCCGTAAATTCAGATATCATGATAGTGATAGGTGATAGGGAAAGTTCAAATACGAGAAAGCTTTATGATATCTGCCTTTCTGAGTGTCGTAATACTTATTTGGTTGAGAAGTCATCAGAATTAGACGAGCTTATAGGACAGGATATTTCTCCTGAAACCCGCATAGGTATCGCTGCAGGTGCTTCAACACCGGAGAGAAATATCGGGGAGGTTATCAGTAAGATGAGTGAAAAGGTTACTCAGGAAAACCAGCAAGAGAAAGACAATATGAGCTTTCAGGAGTATGTCGAGAACATTCCGCAGCTTCACCGCGGAGCAACGGTGAAAGGTAATGTGGTTCGTTATGACGATGATTACATTTACGTGGATGTAAAAGACAAATCCGAAGGGAGGGTTCCTGTCAGTGATTTCGCGTCAGATCCTGATTTTGACCTTGAGAAAGCAGCCAATGAGAAACAGGAAATTGATGTTTATGTAAGAAGCATCAAGAACTCCGAACAGGCAAAGGAAATAATACTCTCTCGGGCTAAAGGTGAGAACGTTAAAGGAAAGGAATTAACAGAGACTGCTTTTAGCGAACAGATACCTGTTACGGTTAAAATAACGAATGTTGTTCGTGATGGTGTGATCGGGACATATGAAGGAATAGATATATACATTCACAGAACTCAATTGGAACTTCATCCTGTTGATGATCTTGAATCCTATAAAGGAAAATCATTAGATATTTTGATCACTCAATTTGATTCTGAAAAGAGAAGGCTGAGAGTGTCCGGTTCAAGAAGAACACTTATAAGCAGAGAAAGAGAAGAACGTGCCGGCTTGATTTGGGATGATCTTGAGAAAGATAAAATTTATAACGGAATAGTAAGAAGTCTTGTTGATTTCGGTGCATTCGTAGATATTGGCGGAGTTGACGGCCTTGTGCATATTTCTGAGCTGTCGTGGAAGAGGATCAAACATCCTTCTGAAGTTGTCAAACCGGGCGATGAGATTGAAGTATATATTAAGGATTTCGACAGAGAAAAGAGCAGAATATCTCTTGGATACAAGAATCCTGATAACGATCCTTATAAGGATCTTGAAGAGAAGTTTCCTGTAGGTTCTGTTGTGACCGGTAAGGTTGTCAGAATGGTAGATTTCGGAGCATTCATAGAAATTGCTCCTAATATAGATGCACTTTGTCACGTAACTCAGATATCGAGTGTTCGTCTTGAGAAGCCTTCGGATGTTCTTAAAGAAGGCATGGAAGTTAAAGTCAGGATCATGACAGTCAGCAGTGATACTAAGAGAATTAGTGTCAGTATCAAGGAAGTTGAACCCATCGATCCGCCTCATAAGGATGATGATATCAGTGTTGATGAAGTACAGGAGAATGGCGATACTAATATAACCGAAGAAGTTCAAGAGTCCGCTGAATAAGATCTTTTATCAAATTTACTGATAAAGACCCCGGTCAGAAAGCCGGGGTTTTTGTTTCCTCAGAATGCGAACATATTTTCGTTAATGTGTTGACATGAGAATATTTCTGTTGTATTATTAAAACCGAACAAATGTTCTGTGAGGTGCACTATGTTGGAATTATACTTTTTCGTAACTTTTATATTTACTACGATTTCTGTTTTGTTTCTTTCGAAATATTTAAGGGAGA
>JAQVYV010000110.1 GCA_028708525.1 Eubacteriales bacterium | reverse complement strand
GTCTTCTGTTTCTGCTGCACCGACAGCTTCTCCTACATCGAAGCCCTCCGGGAGTATTCTGGCTTCACATACTATCCAACCGGGCGAGCTTCTGAGCAACATCGCTAAGAAGTATTACGGATCGGGTGCCATGGAATACATGAAGGCTATTGTGGATGCGAATAAGACCAAGTATCCTAATTTTACGGTTGACATTTATAATTCCGGATGGGTCATAGACATACCGGATATCGACTGATCCCGGCATAAAGCGAGTGCGATTTTACTATAACTGAACTGTCTGACAGCGGATTTTACCGCGAAAGGTAGAAAAAAAGAAATTTCTGCATCGTTATCGTTCGCGGATATTGGATTTTGCCGCGAAATCATATAGAATATTCCCTATCACATCGATTAAATGAAATATTTGATTTATAACATTGCAGACAGCCAAACGGAGAAAGGCGAAAATAATGCATAAGAAATTATTTATACCGGGACCTGTTGAAGTAAGAGAAGATGTGCTTGCAGGAATGGCGCAGCCTATGATAGGTCACAGAACCAAGGCTGCATCTGCTTTGCAGAAGGGTATCAGTGATAAACTCAGAAAGCTGATGTATACGGAAAATGAGATGATACTTTCGACGTCTTCCGGAAGCGGATTGATGGAAGGTGCGGTCAGATCGTGTACGGGGAAGAGGGCTGCTGTTTTCAGTATAGGTGCATTTGGTGACAGATGGTATAAAATGGCGCAGGCTAATAATGTTCCGGCAGATTGCTTCAAAGCGGAGCTTGGTCAGGCTACTTTACCGGAGGAAGTTGATAAAGCACTGCAAGGCGGTATGTATGATGTGGTCTGTATAACGCATAATGAAACTGCAACAGGTGTTACCAATCCGGTTTATGACATAGCTGAAGTTATGAAGAAATACCCGGAAGTGGTGTGGTGTCTTGATGCAGTCAGTTCTCTCGGAGGGGCGAAGATCGAGGTTGACAAGCTCGGTGTTGATGTTTGCATAACATCTACACAGAAGTGTCTCGGACTGCCTCCCGGTATGTCGATCGCGTCTGTGTCAGAAAAGGCATATCTTAATGCTCAGAAGGTCAAGTTTCGCGGTTTGTATTTTGACTTGGTGGAGCTTTATAAATTTGTGACAGAAAGAGACCATCAGTACCCGTCGACTCCTTCGCTTTCGCATATGTTTGCCCTGGATCATCAACTTGACAGGATAATGGAAGAAGGTCCGGAAGTCAGATTTGAACGTCATGCTAAAATGGCTGAGATGGTCAGGAGCTGGGCCGGATTGAACTTCGCATTGTACTCCAATGAGAAATATCTTTCAGATACTGTTACATGTATAACTAACACACGAGAGATTTCTTTTGCCGAATTGAATAAAGCACTTGGGGAGAGGGGATATATGATCTCTAACGGATACGGAGCTCTGAAAGACAAGACTTTCCGTATCGCCCATATGGCAGATACGACACCTAAGGATATTAGGGAACTGCTTACTGTAATTGACGAAGTGCTCACCGAAATGTAGAATATTGTGAAAACCACGAAGGAGGATCGAATGAGGATCATAATAACAGAGAAGATAGCCGAAGAATCAGTTGAGTTTCTGCGTAAACGCGGATTTGAAGTAGATGAGAAGCTGGGATTCTCACAATCCGAGATCGAGGATATGATGGGGCCGTATGATGCGATCATCGTCAGAAGCGTGACACAGGTCAACGAATCACTTCTTTCAAAGGCACCTGAATTGAAGGTCGTAGGGCGTGCCGGTAACGGAATAGATAACATCGATGTCAACGCTTGTACTAAGCGCGGGATAATCGCGGTAAATACTCCGGAAGCGAATATAATGGCAGCGGGAGAACTGGCGGTAGGACTTGCTTTTGCCGTATTTCGTAACATTGCGGAGGCAGATCAGAGAGCGAGAAAAGATGATTTCAGACGCGCTACGATGATAGGGAATGAGCTTGATGGTAAAACTGCCGGGATCATCGGTCTTGGGCGCATCGGATCCATCGTTGCGCGTAAGCTGGCCGGTGTTGGTATGGATATCGTGGCGTATGACCCTTATGTGACAGAAGAGAAGTTTAAGAAACTCGGTGTTAAAAGATGCGAGAAACTGGATGATCTGTTAGTTGCGGCAGATCTGATAAGCTTCCACACACCCAAGAATAAAGAGACTTATAATATGCTCGACTCAGCCGGTCTGGCTAAGTGCAAGAAAGGTGTGCGTATCGTGAATGCCGCGAGAGGCGGTCTTGTAAATGAACAAGCACTTTATGACTCTCTTGTGTCAGGACATGTAGCAGGTGCCGGGATCGATGTATTTGATAAAGAACCGGGATATGACAAGAAACCCGGTGAACAGAACTATCAGCATCCTTTGCTGACACTGCCGAATTGTGTTGTTACACCTCATCTTGGAGCTTCTACCCACGAGGCAAATTCGAATGTCGGAACAGCTGTTACAGAGTTGGTTGCCAGAGCTCTTGAAGGGGAACTGGTCGCTGCTATAAATATGCCTTCTGTAAGCGGTCGGATGAGTGAAATGGCTCCTTATATCGAATTGGCCGAGAAGCTTGGTTCGATATATTATCAGGCTGAAAAAGCGCGTGTCAATAAGATCGAGCTTGTTTTCAGAGGAGATCTTGCGGCGAATGACACCGGACTGGTAACACTTGCTGCACTTAAGGGGTTCCTTTCTCCGATATCTCATGAGCGTATTAGCTATGTCAACGTCAAGCAAAATGTGAAAGATATGGGTGTTGAGGTGGTGGAAAGCAAATCCAGCCATCTTGAGAAATATACCAATCTTCTGACTATAAAATTTTATTCGGATGAGAAGGAACTGGCTGTATCCGGAACTGTTTTCGCTAAAGATATGATACGACTTGTGGATTTCTTTGGCTATCACATGGACTTTGAACCTGCTCCTAATGTTATTGCGATGCAGAACGTTGATATACCGGGGATCATCGGTAAGGTCGGTACTGTGCTCGGAACGAAGGATATCAATATCACTGCTATGAACTGGAGCAGCAAGAAGGAGAAGCAGAAAGCGGTTTCTTTCGTTAGCGTTGAGAAGGATGTCGATCAGGATACAGTGAACGCGCTTCTTGCTGTGGATGGTGTGCTGAGGGTCTCGGTGCTGCATTTCTAAATAGTTGTATTCAATGAACCTTCCAGGTCTGTTATAATTCTAATATAGAGACAAAACAGACATTTTGGATTTATACCTGTGTTCAAGGGGGAGGTTTTATGGATAAGCTTTACTTTATAACCGGCAGCCAGGACCTGTACGGCGAAGAGACGCTTGTGAAAGTTGCTGAAGACAGCCGCAGTATGGCGGAATATCTTGACAAAGCACTCGGAGATGTCGCTGAAGTCATCTGGAAACCTACTGTTCTCAACAGCGACCAGATCATAAAGGTCTGCACACAAGCTTCGGCGGACCAGGAATGTGTCGGGGTGATAACCTGGATGCATACTTTTTCTCCGGCTAAAATGTGGATCAAAGGGCTTCAGATCCTTAACAAGCCTATGCTTCATCTGCATACTCAGGCGAATGAGAGATTACCCTACGATAAGATCGACATGGATTTCATGAATCTCAATCAATCGGCTCACGGGGACAGGGAGTTCGGTTTCATTTGCACCAGACTGGGGATAGCCCGCGAAGTAGTCGCAGGTTATTATGAACATCCTGAGGTTGTTTCGCGCATCAGAAGATTCGCTGAAGTCGCGGGTGCCATAGCTTTCAGCAGAAACCTGAAAGTTGCGATGTTCGGCAATAACATGAGAGAAGTCGCGGTTACAGATGGTGACAGAGTGGAAAGTCAAATCAGATACGGGTGGGAGGTAAATTACCATCCGATCGGAGATTTGGTAAAGCTTTTCGATGAGATAACCGATGAACAGATCGATGCCAGGATCGGGGAATACAGAGATTTATATGATTTCGCGTCGGATGATATTTCTTCTGTTAAAGAACAGGCGAAATATGAGATCGCTTTAGACAGGTTTGTTACTGAAGGCGGATTCGGAGCCTATACTGATACTTTTCAGGATCTGTACGGGTTGAAGCAGCTTCCGGGTCTTGCTACACAGAGAATGCAGGGCAAAGGGATCGGATTTGGTGCAGAAGGAGACTATAAAACTGCCGCTCTTAACGCTGTTCTGAACAGGATGGGTACTAAGAGAGATGGTGCGACGGGATTCATGGAGGATTATACATATGATCTGACACCCGGTGAAGAACTCGTTCTCGGAGCGCATATGCTGGAGGTTTCGCCGGTTTTCGCTGCGACTAAACCGAAGATCGAAGTTCATCCGCTGGGGATAGGAAACAGGGAGGACCCTGCCAGACTGGTTTTCGACGGAATACAGGGGGACGGAGTTGTGATCTGTATGGTGGATCTTGGTGACAGGTTCAGGCTTGTGTGCGCTAAAGTAAAGCTTGTTAAACAGCCCCATCCGATGCCGCAGCTTCCGGTCGCAAGGCTTATGTGGAAGCTTGTTCCGGATTTTAGTACCGGTACCGAGGCATGGCTTAATGCGGGAGGCGGGCATCATACTGTTCTTTCTACCGCTATCGATGCTGAGCATATAAGGCTGTTCGCAAAGCTTACAGGGACTGAGCTTTATATGATAGATGAGAATACTGTTTCCGGGAGGTAGAATTTATGTCGTCGAAATATGCTGTAGGGATCGATTTCGGCTCTTTGTCGGGAAGGGCATTGATTGTTGATGTACGGACAGGTGAGGAATTGGCAGATGCTGTTTGTATGTATAAGCACGGATTTATTGAGGATGTTTTACCGGCTTCCGGTGAGAAATTACCGCCTGACTGGACTTTGCAGGATCCGCAGGATTACCTGGATGTTCTTGAGACTGCAATTCCTCAGGCTGTCAAGAGTGCCGGAATAGATCCTGCAGATATCATTGGTGTAGGCGTGGATTTTACCGGCAGCACAGTCTTGCCTGTTGATAAGATCGGTACTCCATTGTGCTTTTATCCTCAGTACAGGAACAATAAACATGCTTATGTCAAGAAATGGAAACATCATGCCGCGCAGGGAAAGGCAAACAAACTGAATGAAATAGCGGCACAGAGAGGGGAGGATTTCCTTGCGCGTTACGGAGGAAAGATTTCTTCTGAATGGGAGATACCTAAGATATGGCAGGTGCTTGATGAAGCTCCTGAGGTTTACGATGCTGCGTTCAGGTTCATGGAAGCGGGAGACTGGATCGTTTTGCAACTTACCGGTATGTTCACGAGAAACAGCTGCGTAGCAGGATATAAGGGGATCTGGCATAAGCGTAAGGGATATCCTTCGAAAGAGTTTTTCAAGGCTTTGGATCCGCGGCTCGAGAATGTGGTGGAAGATAAACTCGGAACAGAGGTGATGTCTGTCGGAGAAAAGGCCGGGGAGATAACACCGGATGCGGCGAAACTGACCGGGCTTGTACCGGGTACGGCTGTAGGGATTGCAAGCCTTGATGCCCATGTCGCTGTTCCTGCTGTCGGTATCACGGGACCGGGGAAGATGCTTATAATCATTGGTACATCGAACTGTCATATCATGCTTGGAGAGAAGGAAGCCAATCTTCCG
>JAQVYV010000109.1 GCA_028708525.1 Eubacteriales bacterium | reverse complement strand
GAGCAGCCCTGGTCCGGCGAGTTCAGCGCTTCAGCTTTTATCAAGATCAGTGTGGATGATATCAATGAGGTAACGGCAAGCGAAGGAGACGGTCCGGTAAATGCTATGGACCAGGCTCTGAGGAAGGCGCTGGAGGTCTTCTATCCGGAGATCAATGATATAAGACTTACTGACTATAAAGTCAGAGTACTTGATACTAAGGCCACTGCGTCGCAGGTCAGAGTTCTTATAGAGTCGACGGACGGTGATGAGATCTGGAGTACCGTCGGTGTTTCTAAAGATATTCTGGAAGCTTCGTGGATCGCTTTGGTGGATTCACTGGAGTACAAACTTATGAAAAGCAGAATGAAAAAGTAAATGTAATGAAATATATTAAGTTGAGGGTTTGATTATGGGAATGACGATGACACAGAAAATACTGGCGAATCACGCCGGATTGGACCACGTGAATGCCGGACAACTGATCGAGGCTGATCTTGATCTGGTTTTGGGGAATGACATTACAACTCCGCCTGCTGTTAAAGAATTTGCGAAGACAGGTATAAATGAAGTCTTCGACAGGAACAAGGTCGCGATAGTGCCGGATCATTTTACGCCTAATAAGGATATCAAATCTGCTGAACAGTGTAAAATGATCAGAGAGTTTGCCAGGGATAAAGGGATCGTGAATTATTTCGAACAGGGTGAACCGGGTATGGGAATAGAGCATGTCATCCTTCCTGAGAACGGTCTTGTTGTTCCGGGAGCTGCGATCATCGGAGCGGACTCACATACTTGCACATACGGGGCGCTGGGAGCTTTCGCTACAGGTGTCGGAAGTACCGATATGGCCTGTGCTATGGCTACAGGGAAAACGTGGTTCAGAATACCGGAAGCTATAAGTTTCGTTTTGAAGAACAGTCTGCGGTCTCCTGTGTCCGGCAAGGACCTTATTCTACATATTATTGGGATGATCGGGGTCGACGGAGCTCTTTATAAATCGATGGAGTTTTCCGGAGAAGGTGTGGCTTCTCTTACAATGGACGATCGTTTCACCATTGCCAATATGGCGATCGAAGCCGGGGCCAAGAACGGGATATTCCCTGTAGACGAAAGAACTTTGGATTATATCAGTGAATACGCGACTGAAAGGTATGATGCAGGTGACTATAAAGTTTATGAAGCAGATGATGACGCTGTTTATGAACGGGTCATTGAGATCGATCTGGCTGAAGTGAAGCTGACTGTCGCTTTTCCTCATCTTCCTGAAAACGCGAAAGTTGTCGGAACATTTGATAGGGTAAATATCGATCAGGCAGTGATCGGTTCCTGTACTAACGGGAGAGTAAGTGATATGCGTGAAGCTGCGAGGATACTTAAAGGTAAGAGAGTCGCTAAAGGTGTAAGGTGTATAATATTGCCCGGATCTCAGAGAGTATATCTGCAGTGTCTGAGAGAAGGGCTGCTTGAAATATTTGTAGAAGCAGGTGCAGTTGTGAGTGCACCGACCTGCGGACCGTGCCTTGGCGGACACATGGGGATACTGGCATCAGGCGAAAAATGTGTCAGCACTACTAACAGGAATTTTGTCGGACGTATGGGACATGTAGATTCTGAGGTCTATCTTGCTTCTCCTGTTGTCGCGGCTGCTTCGGCTATAAATGGTTATATATGTGCACCTGATAAATAACAGAAACGGAGATGATATAAATGAAAGCTAAAGGTAAGGTTTTTAAATACGGAGCGAATGTTGATACTGATGTCATTATTCCTGCAAGGTATCTGAACCAATCGGATCCGCAGGAGCTTGCAAAGCACTGCATGGAGGATATAGACAATACTTTCGTTGACCGTGTGAGCAAGGGAGATATGATAGTTTCAGGTCCGAATTTCGGGTGCGGTTCATCGCGTGAACATGCACCGGTTGCGATCAAAGCCAGTGGTATATCCTGTGTCATAGCACCTTCTTTTGCGAGAATATTTTTCAGAAACTCCATCAATATCGGGCTTCCAATTATGGAATGTGCGCAAGCAGCTGAGGGTATTGGAGACGGACACGAGGTAGAGGCTGACTTTGATACAGGGCTGATAACTGATCTCACTACAGGCGAATCATGGCAGGCTCAGCCATTTCCTGACTTTATCAAGAAGATAATCGAAAAGGATGGGCTTTTAGGATATATCGCGGATGAAAACGTTCAAGGAAGGTAATTATATGAGCAAATTCAGGATAGCAGTAATACCCGGTGATGGAATAGGACCTGAGGTCAGCAATGCTTCTAGAGAGGTATTGGATGCAGTCGCTGTGAAATACGGACATTCATTTATATATGAGGAGTTGCTCGCAGGCGGAATTGCGATCGATGTAACAGGGACACCGCTTCCAAAGTCTACAGTGGCGGCTTGCAGATCCAGTGATGCTGTTCTCCTCGGAGCAGTCGGAGGCCCTAAATGGGATACTCTTCCTGGCGATCAGCGCCCTGAACGTGCACTTCTCGGGTTAAGGTCAGAGCTTGGCCTTTTCGCCAATATACGCCCTGCAGTTCTGCATCCTGCACTTGCTTCGGCTTGTCCTCTTCATCCTGATACAGCGGCTAAAGGCATAGATATCTGTTTTGTGCGTGAGCTTACCGGAGGAATGTATTTCGGAGAGCGGGGCAGAAGACAGTCAGCCGGCGGTGAAGAGGCGTATGATACAGAAGCTTATAATGTTGAGGAAGTTAAACGGATAGCTCATACGGCATTTAAGATCGCGATGGGTAGAAAGAAACATGTGACAAGTGTAGATAAAGCCAACGTTCTTGAGAGTTCCAGGCTCTGGAGAGAGGTCGTTCTGGATGTAGCTAAAGAGTATCCGGAGGTCGAACTTGATCATATGTATGTAGATAACGCGTCGATGCAGTTGATCAAGCGGCCCGGGGATTTTGATGTTGTTGTGACATCCAATATGTTTGGTGATATCCTGTCGGATGAAGCGGCTATGATAACTGGTTCCATAGGAATGCTTCCGTCAGCTTCACTCGGAGCAGAAGGAACTCCCGGTATGTATGAACCGATCCATGGTTCGGCTCCGGATATAGCAGGAAAACATATTGCGAATCCGCTTGCTACGATACTTTCATGTGCCATGATGCTCAGGATGTCTCTGGGACTTGAGAGAGAAGCTGAAGATATTGAAACTGCCGTTGCCGATGTTCTTTCACAAGGGTACAGGACTGCTGACATAGTTTATGGTGAAAGATCCGATGATAATGTCATGGTCATCGGCACTTTTGAAATGAGCGGTAAGGTTAAGAAATCGTTGATCGGAATTAAATGATCAGAAGGTGAAAATTATGAGAAGTGATTCAATCAAGAAAACTCCAAAGCGCGCTTCGCACAGATCGCTGCTGTATTCACTGGGAATAGATAACGAGGAGATGGACAGACCTTTTATCGGGATCGTTAATTCTTTCAATGAGATCGTTCCGGGGCATATCCATCTGAGAACTATCACAGATGCCGTGAAGGCCGGAGTAAGGATGGCCGGCGGAGTACCTTTTGAATTCCCTGCAATAGCCGTTTGTGACGGAATAGCAATGAACCATGAAGGAATGAAATACTCACTGGTAAGCAGGGACTGGATCGCCGACAGCTGTGAGATAATGCTTGAAGCACATCAGTTCGACGCTGTGGTGTTCATTCCGAGTTGCGATAAGGTCGTACCGGGAATGCTTATGGCTGCGGCAAGAATGGATATACCTTGTGCTTTTGTCAGCGGAGGTGCAATGCTTCCGGGGAAATTCAACGGACAGAATGTTGGATTGTCCGATCTTTTCGAAGCTGTCGGGAAACATGCCGGCGGGAAGATGAGCGATTCTGAACTCGAGGGGATGGAGAAATCTGTTTGCCTTACCTGCGGAAGTTGCTCGGGTATGTATACTGCCAATACGATGAACTGTCTGACTGAAGCTCTTGGCATAGCTTTACCCGGGAATGGTACTATACCGGCTGTTTTTGCAGAAAGAGTTAGACTTGCAAAGCAGACAGGAATGCTTGCTGTCAGGTTATTCGAAAAGAATATCACCGCGCGGCAGATCATTAACCGCAGATCTGTTATTAACGCATTTAAGATGGATATGGCTCTTGGTGGTTCGACCAATTCTATATTGCATCTGCTTGCTATATCGAATGAAGCGGCATCTCCTGTTAGTTTGAGAGAAGTCTCAGACATAAGCGATAACACACCTCAGTTGTGTAAACTCAATCCCGCCGGTCCTTATTATATTTACGACCTTGATCAGGCCGGCGGTATCACATCTGTAATGGCTGAGCTGGTGAAGGGTGGTTATATTGAAAGGGATACGCCTACTATCGACGGGACCATCGGAGAAAGACTGGATTCGTTCAGTAAACGTTTTGTTGCCTATACTGCTGCAGGTGCTGACGGAGAGGTAATCAAACCTTATGACAACCCTGTTGGTGCGGATGGAGGTATAGCAGTTCTGTACGGAAATCTGGCCCCTGACGGATGTGTTGTAAAGAAGGGTGCTGTTGATGCGGAAATGCTTCAACATCGCGGACCGGCAAGAGTGTTCGATGGTGAAGACGATGCTGTGGAGGCTATCTTCAGCGGAAAGATCAATGAGGGTGATGTTGTTATTATAAGATTTGAAGGCCCTAAGGGTGGTCCCGGTATGAGAGAAATGCTGACACCTACGAGCGCACTGGCAGGAATGGATCTTCATATGTCTGTTGCTCTAATAACAGACGGCCGTTTCAGTGGTGCGACCCGCGGGTCATCGACCGGACATGTGTGTCCTGAGGCGGCAGCAGGCGGGCCTATTGCATATGTTGAAGAGGGTGATCTTGTAGATATAGATATCCCGGGAAGATCTGTGAATGTTGTAAGAAAAGAAGCGGACGGAAGTTATGCTATACTGTCTGATAACGAACTTATGAGCAGGACGCCTGCAGAAGTTCCGGTAAGAAAACTCAAAGGTGTTCTGGCTAAGTATTCAATGCTCGTAGGAGAAGCGAGCAAAGGTGCGATCATGAAAACAGGAGGAACTATATGAACGGAGCTCAGACAATAGTCAAATTTCTTCAATCGAAGAATGTTGAACATGCATTCGGATACCCCGGAGGTCCGGTCATTGTGTTATATGACGCGATTTATGAGGCAGGGTTTCCTCATATACTGACAAGACACGAACAGGGTGCCGCACATGCTGCGGAAGGCTATGCGAAGGCTACGGGAAAGGTCGGTGTGATGATAGCGACTTCAGGTCCGGGTTCTACCAATCTTGTTACCGGGATCGCTGACGCTTATCTGGATTCCGTGCCCGTTCTGGCCATTACAGGTGCTGTAGCAAGGAACAGTATAGGAAGTGATGCTTTTCAGGAAGCTGATATAAACGGGATAGTTCAGCCCATAACGAAATACAATTATCTTGTTATGAAACCGGAAGATCTTCTGCCGTCGCTTGAGGAAGCCTGGAATCTTACGACAGAGGGGCGTCCGGGACCTGTTCTGGTAAACGTTCCCAAGGACATACTCACTTCTGAAATAGTTGGATGCACGACCAGTGAATGCGGATATATACGCCACAGACCGGCGAAAACACGAACGGATACTCACAGGGAGGATGT
>JAQVYV010000013.1:18908-23513 GCA_028708525.1 Eubacteriales bacterium | reverse complement strand
GAGCTGCCAATGGTATACCAACATTTCTGAAACTTCCGTCAGGATTTTCCGCAAACTTCTCTTCCAACGCTTCACTTCTGATGTAAACATCCGGATTACCGTCTGAAACCGGAAAATACTCCAGTCCGCCGCAATGATCATAATGACCGTGACTCAACACTATGGAATCTGCTTTAGCTATATCCAGCCCAAGTTTCATAGCATTACTGATATATACACCGCTCTGTCCAACATCGAACAAAACGGTTCTGTGATCCGACCTGATCAGAAGCGATAGTCCATGCTCCGCAAGAAACCCGCGTTTCCTGACGATATCATTTGCGAGAACATATGTTGTCAACATGGCACTGCTACCTTCTTCCGGGGCCTTGTCCGCGCCCGTTTATCACACCTGTACCCTGTCCTCTTCTTCTGCAGTTTCTCCGGCAAAAACCATTTGCTGATCCGCTTTCGGGTACTCCGTTGATATATCCACATGAAGCGCACATAAAATTCCCGCCTTCTATAGTAACAGCTTTACCATTGATAAGCGAGTCAGCAACCTTCTCTCTTGCTGAAATAAGTATCCTTTGAAATGTCGGTCTTGAAACCTCCATCTTCTCTGCGCACTCCTCTTGTTCAAGGCCAAGAAGATCTTTCAGTCTCAATGCTTCAAGTTCTTCCAGAAGCAGAGTGTTTACCGGAACTCCATCTGTCAAAGCCTCAACAGGCGCAAAATTCTGTATTGCAGGTATATTATCTACTCTTCTCGATTTAACCGGTCTGGCCATTAAATCTTCCTACCCTTTCTCACTATACTTCAAAACATGATCTCCTATTGATGCACCTAATTGTTCAGCGATCACAGGACACTTAGCTTTCAGCAGAAAGAATATATCCCTTGAACAGTCAGACAGTGCCTCATAATTCCCCTGTCCCTTGCTGATCACTATATCCGCTTTATCGAAGATCTCGAGAAATTCCGCGTTGCACATATCCAAAACAGCTCCCGGCGCACCACATCCACTCGAAATGATCCGAACAACACCCTCCAACCCGGATTCCACAGCCTCATCCGGGGTCGCATCATTAAGTATCGGCGAAGATCTCACTGCATATATTATATCAGCTGAAAGTCTTTCTGCCAAAACTCTGTCGAAAACCGTTTCACCTGAATTATCAGCAATTATCAAAATATTACTTGCGTTTAGTAATTTTGTCTTAAAAATACTTGAATCATTTATAGAAAAAGGCTTTCGAAGCTCTTCGAATAAAACTGAATTTATATCTATGTCTTTCGTTATCGCAGCATCTATAACATTACCTGTTACGGAAATATTCAGTGCACATTCAATACCATTCTCATTTTCTTGCAAAAATACTTTAAGGAGCGGGTAAAGCTCCAAAGCAGCTTTTATGTCCCGCTCCTTGATCTTTCTGTATGGATCACTATCACCCGTTATATCAGACACTATCCTATGGATGTCATAAACCAACTCAGGAGTACAGGAGTATTCGCTGTACTTTTCCAGTACCCTGTCTGTATTTGCTGTTACCTCCTGAATAATACTCTCTTCATCTGTCGACATCCTGGCGGATTCGATTATCTGTCTCTTAATACAGGGAACACAACTTTTATAAACTTCCATCAGACCTTTCTCAACGCTTTAACCGCAGCTTCAGCAGCTTTGATAAGAGGATATCCCGCGGGTGAAGCTGTAAGCATAGGTTGCGTACCGATCTGAGTCATGACAAGATCATATGCCGTCATATGGTTCTGTATCGCTACTCCAAGTACATTGGTCAGTTCTCCTGCACATTTACCGCCCAGAACTTCTCCGCCCAGAATGACACCTGATTGCTTGGAAACTATTAGCTTGACGGTTTCCTTATGGGCATCCTGTATCTTGCCCGGATGTCTGTTTACTCCTGTAAAGGATCCCGTAACGACTTTGAACCCCTCAGCCACAGCTTGTTTCTCAATAAGACCTGCGACACCAAAAGCAGTATTTCCTATACACGTCGAGTATATACCTACGGTTCCTCTGAATTTACTGAAAGTATTGAGTTCATACAGATTCAAACCTGCTGTTCTTGCTTCGGTACAGGCAGTTGAAGCCAGCATAATCCTGCTTATTTTTCCTGTAGCAAAATCAACTTTCTCCGCGCAATCACCTGCGGCAAAAACATCAGGAATATTTGTTCGTCTGTATTGATCAGCTTTAATGAAACCACAGTCATTGATCTCTAGACCCATATCTTTAGCAAGTTCAGTATTCGGTGTATACCCGAGAGACAAAATCACTGCATCAGCATACATCGTATCACCATTTCTGAATTTTACCTGTTCTACCTTGTCTTTTCCGAGTATTTCATCAATACCACAATTTGTTATGACATTTATTCCTCTTTCACGCATCAAAGCCTCAGCTTCAACTGTGAATTCATCGTCGAAAGTAGCTCCGAGAATGTTAGGCAGAAGTTCAATAAGAGTAACCTCCTTACCGTTCTTCTGTAATTCATCAGATATTTCAACCCCGATAAATCCTGCACCTACAACAACCACCTTTTTCAAGTCCGAAAGTTTTCGCTGCAATTCATCAAGATACACTTTATCTTTCGGAACCGTAAATACATTATTAAGATCTTTACCTTTCAGCCACGAAGGGACAACAGGCTTAGAACCGGTCCCCAGTATCAGTTTGTCATAAATGATCTTCTCACCCGAAACCAAATCGCATGTTTTCTGCTTATGATCGACCTTTAGAACCTCATCAACAACAATGTCAACACCCAGATTTATCAAACCTTGATCAGGAAGAATATTATTGTCGCTTGTGCCCACGGTCCCGAAAATATACGGAATACCGCAAGGTATCATTACCTTTGCTTCTTTTCTGACCACAATAACATCCTTATCAGGGTAATTGGATTTAGCAGTCATTGCTGCTACAAGACCTGTCGCACTTCCGCCTATGACCAGAACATCAGTTTTACGCATAATTTTACCTCCGGAATACTTTACATGCTTAAATGATCATGATAAAGGGAAAGCTTATTTGCCTTCCCTTTGCCTGATCTCATCAAGCTGTTTCCGAGCCATCTCCAGCTCATCTTCCAGAAACTTGACCTGATCTTCCATGACCGCTTTGTCATTAAAAACATCCGAGTAAGTCTGTCCAACAGGGTAACCTCCAAATCTGTATCCTCTTCTTGAGAAACCCCGACCATTACCCGGACCAAATCCTCTTCCATAAGCTAAGCCATATCCTCTTCCGCAGAAACCCAATCCTCTTCCTGTCATCGGACCCATTCCCATCGGACCTGTTCTATCACCACCTGGCATATTTATTCCTCCTTTTCTTTCCATTATTGGCATATGTTCATTATTATGTTATCATCGTTATGGGCATATGTCAATATCTTTTCGTAAAATTTTTATGATATAATCTACGTTATGAGTTTTTATAAATATGAAATGCACTCTCATACGTCCGAAGTCAGCAGATGTTCCCACATTTCCGCTACAGAACTGGTCCGCCGATACTATGACATAGGATTTACCGGACTTTGCGTAACCGATCATTTCTATGGCAATCACTATTCATCTGACGGTATACCGTGGAAAGACAGGGTAAGAGATTTCTGTTTTGGATATGATATTGCCAGAAGCGAGGGAGAACGCTTAGGTATAGATGTGTTTTTTGCATTGGAATACACTGTTACACCGGGAACGGACTTCCTTATTTATGGTATTTCTGAAGAGTGGCTTTCGGAAAATCAGGACTCATGTAGATCTACATTCAAGGAATTTTCGTCGTCAGTCCGAGCGTCCGGCGGTTTTATTGTACAAGCACATCCTTTTAGAGAAGGTACTTATATACCCATGATATCTCTTGCACCCGGGGATATAGACGGAGCCGAAGTATTCAATGCTTGCAGACTTGAGTCTGAAAATGAGAGAGCTGACTGGTATGCAGAAAGCTTTGATCTTATAAGACTTAGCGGTTCAGATATCCACAGTGCTGAGCAAAGCGTTTTAGGATGCATGCTCACTGAAAGAAAAGCAAAGGATCTTAAAGATCTTATCCGGATGATAAGAATGCGAAAAGCGCGGACCTGTATGATCCACGCTTCTTCCCCTGATATTCTGACTGACATTTGACCGGTTGCTGATTTTATTCGGGAAACAAATCAATGTATTCTCCGTACCCTTCTTCTTCCAGTCTTTCCTTTGGTATGAATCTCAGAGAGGCTGAATTTATACAATATCTCAGTCCTGTTGGATTTGGACCATCATTGAATACATGTCCAAGATGCGAGTCTGCTTCGCTGCTTCTCACCTCGGTACGGGTCATCCCATGGCTTATATCTTTTTTCTCTTTTACAACTACATCATCTATCGGCCTCGTAAAGCTTGGCCATCCGCACCCGGAGTCGAATTTATCTAAGGAGCTGAACAATGGCACGCCTGATATGATATCAACATAAATACCTTGTTCTTTGTTGTCCCAATATTCATTTCTAAAGGGCGGTTCTGTTGCATTCTGTTTTGTTACCTTATATTGAAGGTCCGTAAGCTTTTCGTCCATTACCGAATGACCACCTTTCTGTAAACAAAACAAA
>JAQVYV010000013.1:0-18808 GCA_028708525.1 Eubacteriales bacterium | reverse complement strand
CCCGTTAGCCGATTTTTTGATTTAATATCATCACATATCCATCACATTAGTGCTTTACAATAAGGCCATGGTCAATTGGACCAAAGTCATAAATAGTTTATATAGATAGGAGGATCTAATATGACACAGAAAATGAAAAAGTTAACGATTCTTGGATTTGCGTTGGTTATGGCGATCGGATTGATGGGTGCAGGTGTTGCCTATGCTGCATCAGAGGATACTGTGATTCCCGAAGACAAATCAACACAAGAACAACCCATGATCCGCGAGAGAGCAGGCACTGTGGTGAGAGAAGGCTTTGAAGCACTGACAGATGGACAGAAAGCTGAATTATACGCTATCACAGATCAGCAGGAAGTACTGCACGAGCAAGTATTAGACAAGCTGGTAGAGTTCGGAGTTCTGGATCAGGAAACAGCTGATAGTCTAAAAGAGCGTCATGCAGAGCGCTATTCCGAAATGAAGGAGAATGGCTCATTCTTCGGAGGGGCTGAAGGACGCGGTAAAGGCGGTGGACGCGGACAAATGAAAGGTAGCAGAGGCAGAAACGGCGGAACCGGATTTAATGGTGACTGTCCGATGACTGAAGCATCCGAAACAGCTCCCGAGATCGAGGCAACAGATTTTAACTAAGACCGGGAAAAGCATTTTTCTGACAGGACCGGACGGCAATATGGCCGCCCGGTCTTTCTTTTCATCGATGAAATGGCGGAAATACACTGAAGAAATGTTGATTCTTTAGCAGTCTTATTTGTGATCTTCTGCCCATTTATCAGCCCATGCAATAACTTCGGAGTTGTCACGCTGATCAGCGTCACTACCTCTCTTCACACCGAAAATGAATCTGGCGATACCCGGTAGTTCCTTATCGATTTTCCCTCCGAAAATACCTGTTGATGAAGGTTTGACTTTGGCTGCAGAGGAGTCGAACGCCTTGGATATCTGCTTTTTCCAGAAATCACGTCCGGTTTTGATCATATAAGAAAGGCAGAAAAATGACACATCTTTCTCAGACAGAATAACCGTATTTGTGGAAACAAATGAAGACGCTTCCGGGTGCCATGTCATTCCATTGATCGGTCCTCCGATAATGAATGAATCATATATCTCTAACGAACCGGCTTCAGAGATCGGCAAAACAGTTGTGTAGAAGCCTTTCTCTTCAAGTCTTGAAGCTATAAGTGCAGCAGCCTCAGCTGTAGTACCCGTTTTACTTACATATGCTATCAAAATATTTCTCATACAAACCTCTCACCCACCGAATTATTACATCTTTATAGAAATATTATATATCAAAACAATCGATTTATTATGTTAAAATTAGACATAGAGGATCAGCGGAGGGTAAAATGGAAAAATCGGTCATGATAGATAAATACGCAAGGCTTGCGATAGAATCCGGAATCAATCTTAAAGAACATGAAGGTCTTATAATCAGCACCTCTATACACGGTCTGGAACTTGCCAGAGCAGCAGCTGCAAGGGCTTGGAGCGCCGGTGCAAAGCATGTTGAGATCATGTTCAACGATGAAGAACTTACTCTGGCAAGATACGAAAATGGTAAGGAATATGTTTTTAACGAATACCCTAAATGGAAGGTGGATAGTCTTATCGCAATGTACGAAGACGGATATCATCATCTGTTTATTACTTCGGCTAATCCTGAACTGTTAAGAGGAATACCTGAACAATTGGTCGCACTCGATCAGAAAACATCTTCAACAGCCGCAGCTCCTGCACTTAAATACAGAATGACAGGGCGGACCAAATGGACAATAGTAGCGGTACCGTCACCGGCATGGGCAGCGAAGGTTTTTGCCGGAATACCTGAGAATGAAGCCATGGACTTATTGTGGGATAAAATATTCGAAGCAACAAGAGTAACGACAGATGATCCGGTCAAAGCCTGGAGGGATCACGACAGAAGACTTAAGCAATATGTTGATTTCCTTAACAGATCAGATTTCGCGGGATTTCGACTTAAAGGCCCGGGAACGGATCTTGATGTAGGATTAGCAACCTCCCATCTTTGGGTAGGAGGTTCCAAGAAAGCCTTGAACGGGGATCCGTTTGTCGCGAATATACCGACTGAAGAGGTTTTCACAACACCACATAAACTCAGAGTGAACGGAACACTAAAGGCAACCAAACCGCTTAGCGTAAATGGTAGAATTGTAAGAGACTTCGGATTTACGTTCAGAGACGGAAAGGTAACAGATCTGTATGCAGGCGAAGGTATCGAGGTGTTGGAAAGTCTTATTACAAATGATGAAGGTGCCTCTTATCTTGGAGAGATCGCTCTTGTACCTGATTCTTCACCAATTTCGGACACGGGGATACTATTCAACAACACTTTATTTGACGAAAACGCATCAGTCCACTTCGCTCTAGGAAGAGCCTACCCGTATGCAATACACGAAGGCTCAGATAAAACAACGGAAGAACTCGTATCACTTGGAGCTAATTATAGCTTGATACATACTGATTTCATGGTAGGCGGTCCCGAACTTGAGATCGCAGCGTATTCTCAGGACGGAAGTGAAACAACAATTTTTCGTAAAGGTAACTGGGCTATATGATGTATATCGGAGAGGACAAAAGTCAAATCACCCAATAACCGGAAGACTTGCGGCCGCAACACTCTGACCTACTCTTCTGCTCTTCTCATCAGGCAGATGAAGACTCAGCACCGCAGCCAATTCAGGATACTCCTTATCAAGTATTCGTATAGCTGTCTTATGAATGATCTCACCACCGTGCCCTGACATAACACGCCCTAGCAGGAGCACATGCTTGATATCGTAGAAATCCGCGTAATGCGCGAGAGAGTGTCCCAGATAATATCCTATTGTAAAGAATATTTTCTCCGCACCTTTATGACCTTCAGCAAGTATTTTCTGAACTGCCTTAAGCTTCTCGCCGGGACTAAGCTGTGGATCAAGTTCTATTCCTGCGGCAGGCGCAAGTTTGATCACAGCATCCTGTGAAAAGTACTTAACTCCGCAACCGATATCACCCGACCACTCATCTGCCATCGCTGATGGCGCAGCATCAACAGGCGTGAAAGCAAGCTCATTAAGCCAGCCCGTTATATTCCCATGACTATCTACGTACCCGGCTGCTTCACTCGTACCCATAGCGATACCGAGAACATTGTTATCATCCAGATCCATAGCGCCGGCAAGAGCTGTAACATCACCATCATTTGCAACTTCGACCGGAATATCACCTAATTCGGCCGCTGCTCTCAAGTATATATCTTTGACCTTCTTATCAAACACATCTTCAGGGACCTTAAGGAAAAGAGATGCCAGCATCACTTTGTTGTTCACAAATATACCGGCTGAACTCACACCGATAGCGTCTACCCTCGGCATTCTCGCAGCAGCAGCTTTCAACCCCGCGACTATACCCTTAAAATGGTAATCAGGATCAGATTCAGTCTTAGGATGCCACACTACTTCCTCGCTGTAAACAGGTTCACCGTCGATAACAGCAGAAACCTTTCTGTCACTTCCTCCCGCATCAAACCCTATCCTGCAACCATCAAGGTTCTTCCCCATACTCTTGGTCTGCTCATTCGCCTTAGGGCAGTTTGAGTAAGGAAGATAAACAACCTCAAACCGGCTCTCATAAACTCTTTCCATGGAAATTCTATCAAACTCACGAGCTCCGCCAACGCTGTAATTCTTCCTAATGAATTCAGCAATATCCTTATCACCACAAACGAAAACTCGGAACCCACCTCTCGCCCAAAGAATAAACTTAACAAGTCTCTCCGCATAATATTTGTCAGCCTCTGCCATTTCAAAAGTACCATGGATCCTGGTATCATAAACAGAAATCAACCCGCCGTTTCGTTCGACCGCTATGGCAAAAGGCTTCGATGCGCTTTTCAGAAACGCCTTATTGAACAATGCAAGCGGCATAAAATCCTTATCAAGTGTATCATTTTCAAAATCCGTAAAATCTAATCCAAACATAATGACAAATACCTCCTGATACATAATATAACAGCAATCATCTCATGTCTACGGGGAGATGTCACTCTTCCTGAATTCAGACGGTGATATCCCAAATTCCGATCTGAAAGCACGACAAAAAGAGTTGACTTCACTAAAGCCTGTACGTTCTGCAATTTCAGTTATCGTTAACTCCTCAGATAAAAGTCGTCTTGCTTCCTTAAGCCTTTGATTTACAAGAAATCGATGTGGGGTGACTCCGGTACTTTGCCTGAAGAGTTTGATAAAGTATTGCTCGTGATAGCCTGAAACACCTGCAATATCAGTTACAGTGATCCTACTTTTAATATTATTACAAATATAAGATACTGACGGTAATATCCTTGGATCATACTCATCAAAATATCCCTTTTCTGAACAAAATATTTCAAATGCTGACACAAGCTTTCTTACTCGTGCTCCGCTGTCGTCATTCACTGCAGCTCTTATTGCGGCAAAAACCCCTCTTGTGTATTCACACTCGCCCATATCTATACTGATCAGTCTGCTGACCTTTGCCGGAGAGATGTCAAGGTGGATAAAACTACACTCAAGCGGATCCTCAGGATCCTGCCGCATTTCATATGCAGAATCCGACGGGAAAATATATACATGCTCCTTTTCAAGTCTGACCTCACTATCCGCGTCCCGGTAGATCACATCACCCGAAAGAACATGATATATCCTGCAATATCCGGGGGGATTCTTCTCAGCGACTCGCCAATCTGCAGGAACTCTGGGTGTACCATACTGAAATATCATTTCAGACTCCTAAAATGTTTATTTATGCATAATATAGCGCAATATTTAGCATAGATTTATATGATTTTAGAATACTATAATTATGTTATAAATAATAACATAAACATCACGATCCGAAAATACGATTTTGGGAGGTCAGAATGACGTTAACTGCTAAAGAAAGAGAAACTCTTAGAAATCTTGCCCGGGAATACATGGAAATCGCTGTTCTTCCAATACAACAGGAAAAAGTGGATCTGTGGAAATCTCTCAACAGATCTCAAATGCAACGTCCTATGGTCAACATTGACCAAGTACCATGGGCCGAACTAAACAATGACGGCTCACTTACATGCGTTATCATGGATCCATATTGGCGCGAAGTCGAGTCCGGACTTCGTCAGACAATATACCAATGGAAATACTTCCGTGCGGACATGGTAGTAGAGCCTTTCATTGCAATACCGAGAGTTGTAAAATTTCAGGGATACGGCATAGGTGCAAAGGTAGAGAAACTCGAACAATACGAGGGAACCAGTGCAGCATCTCAGCACTTTGAGAATGTCCTTAACGGTGAAGCTGATATAGCCAAGATACAGGACATGGACATGTATCTTGACGAAGCACAGGATCAACTACGCATGAATGAGGCTGGTGAGATATTCGGAAGTGATATACCTCTGATACCGGGAGCAACTTTTACCGGTAATTACGGCTTGAATCTTGGCATTTGGGACTTTATGACTATGCTTATGGGGATCGAGGATGCCTACTATGCAATGATAGACGAACCGGATTTCATACATGCCTGCCTTAACAGACTTACCGAATCTACGATCGCCGGGATCACCAAAGCCAATGATCTCAGATTACACAACGACAACAGCAACCGATGCCATTGTTCATACATATACACGGACGACCTTCTCCCCGGTTTTGCTCAGGGCAAAGGTCCTGTTTCAGAAAATTGCTGGGCATTTGGACTTGCACAGCTGTTTACAGGAGTATCTCCTGAATTTATGAGAGAATTCGAACTTCCTTACATCTCCCGAATGGCTGAATACTTCGGAATGATCTATTACGGTTGCTGCGACAGACTAGATGACAGACTCGATATCGTTCGCGAAATACCTAATGTCAGAAAAGTATCCTGCAGCCCATGGAGCGATCGCAGAAATTTCGCGGAGAACATAGGCTCGGATCTGATCATGTCGAACAAGCCTACACCGGCTTATCTTGCCGAAGATTCAGTGAACTGGGAAATTGTCCGAAGTGATATCCGCCGCACCATAGACCTGGCTGAAAGCAATAACGTAAATCTCGAGCTTATCCTTAAGGATGTCTCAACAGTTCGTTTCCATCCGGAAAGGCTGACCGAGTGGTCAAGGATCGCGATGGAAGAAGTTTGCAGATGATTTAAGATATCCGGCGATTTGTTCCGCGTCCTTAATTTCCAGATCCTTTTCGCCGGCCATTGATTCAAGGTGATGAACAAACTCATGCTTAAGTGTTGAACAAAGCTTTTCTTTAAGAGCTTCCCTCTGCAAAGAACCGTGAACTTTCATGAAAGAGCCATAATAAATGATTATATACCTTCCGAATATACGATCATGATGGTATTCTCCCAGAATGTAAAGATCATTGTTCCTGCTTTTCCGGTGAAGCTTCGCATCCGGCAGAAGTATGATCCCACCGTTTAGATGATTCATGAGACCGCCGGGGAAACTCTCGGCGATCTCATTCAGGATCATTTCTGTTTCATCTAGACTTATCACTTATCACTTATCACTTATTCTCCGAAAAGAAATTGTGCAAAATTGCTGTCCGAAGGGATCACGAGTTTAGTATTATCTCTAAGCGTGAGCTTATATGCTTCAAGAGTATTATAGAATTCATAAAATTGCGCATCTGTGCCATATGCGTCATTATATATCTTAGCTGCCTGTGCATCGCCTTCGCCCTTAATGATTTCAGCCTTCCTTCTGGCATCCGACAAAATGATCATGATCTCCTTGTCGGTATTGGACCGGACCTGCATAGCTATTTCATCACCCTCCGACCTGTATTGTGCAGCGATCCTCTCGCGTTCTGTGTTCATCCTGTTGTAAACACTCTCATAATTCTCTTCAGGCAGCTCAGTTCTCTTAACTCTTATATCAAATACATTTATTCCGTAAGCCTTCATACCATCTGATATCTGAAGTGCCAGATCATTCTGCATGGTCTCCACAGCAACTTTATCTGAAATAAGTGTCAATGCATCCATTTTACCTACTTTTTCATTCATCATAGAATAGAGGATATCATCAAGTCTCTTCTCTGCTTCCTCCATTCTGCCCATTGTCACTTCGAACAAAACAGGATTTTCTATTCTCCATTGTGCGTTGTTGTCAAATATGAGCTTTTTCTTATCCGATGTTATTACCTGTCTCGGTGGAGAATCGTAAGTCAGCAGCTTGTTATTATACTTAGTTACCGAATCTATAAAAGGTACCCGGAATTTCAACCCTGTCCCGTAACGCACTTTTATATCGCTTAGTCTTACATTTTCATCCTTGATCCCATTGGTTACAGAATTCGCTTGCTCTTCATTCCTTACGTAAACAGAAATTATTTTGCCGAATCTGAAAACAACTGCCGACTCACCTTCTCTAAGTTGAAATGTTGAGACCGAAAACAGTATCAGAATAAGGAGAACTGCACCTGCCAGAAAGTAATATTTCTTATCTATCTTCATTGTATTTTCCCCCTATTCCGCACCTTGCCGGTTTCCGTCACTTATCGGCAGAAATTTTAACACATCACCGTCATCACTCATGATATAAACTTCCTTGACCTGGGGCAGAACAGCCTTGATCATTTCAAGATACAATCTGGTCTTAGTCACTTCAGTATTGGCAGCGTACTCCTTCTGGATGGCAAGAAACCTTGATGTGTCTCCCTCAGCTTCATTTATTCTCTGTTGCTTATATCCCTCTGCCAGGTTAAGTATCTGCTCAGCTTCGCCTCTTGCAATAGGAAGCTTTTCATTCTCATACTTAGTCGCTTCGTTGATTTTCGCATTCTTGTCTTCACGCGCTGAAGCAACCTCCAGGAAAGCATCCTTTACAGGGTCAGGCGGCAATGCGTCTTGAAGCTGAACAGCTGTTATCTGTATCCCGAAATCATATTTATCGCATATCCCCTGCAACGACTCCCTTATCTCGATCTGAATAGAATCTTTCTGATTAGTAAGTATGTCATCAAGTGAATGCGAAGCAACAACTCGCCTGTAAGCAGCTTCCGTGATCGTCCGAATAGTTTTCTCAGGCGAGTCAACGTTAAACAGCCATTTATAGCTGTCCACTACCTTATACATAACTGCCCAGTCTGCAATAACAAGATTCTCATCCGCTGTCAGCATCTGAGCTTCAACCATAACGTCGGAATAGCTCCCGTCAGTATTTCCCCTGTACCCAAACTCCAGTCTTCTGATACCCTCTGTATCAACTAATTCTTTCTTCTCAACAAGCGGCAATTTGAATTTCATACCCGGTTCACGCTCTGTCCGCACATGCTTTCCGAAAAGCGTAATGACCGCTTGCTCATTAGATTTCAGAAAATAAATATTACTGCCGAATAGTATCGCAATGATAGCAATGACAGCGATCACAACTATACTTCCCGGTTTTATTTTCACTCCTGATTCCATTCTGTTCTCCTTCCCTTCACTGACCCGCAAGAGCTTCTGTTATTCTCTTGGCAAAGCTTACAGCACTTGCCGGGCCGTTCCCCGTAACTATATTTTCATCAACTGTTACCATATCACCTGTATAGAAAGCACCGCAACGCTCAAGTTCCTTTTCGCCTGATGAAAACACGGTAGCCTTACGCCCCTTAAGCAATCCGGCCTTCGCCAGGATAACAGGTGCTATACAGATCGCCGCAAGAACCTTATCCTTTAAAAGGATCTCTTCCGCAAGTTTGTGAGCAGTTGAGTTTTCAAAATACTCTGATGCTCCAGGACCTCCTACGAAAACCAACGCGTCTGTTTCATCTACTGAAATTTCATCGATCGTTATCTGAGCTACTGCACTGCCGCCTCTGCTACCCTCGCAAAAACCTGTCCTGCTGCTCGCGACAACTACTTCATGTCCGTCTTTCTCCAATTGTTCTTTCGTATGAAAAAGTTCTTCATCTCTGAACATTGAACACGCTATGATCATTACTATTCTTCGCATAATCTAACCTCCTTTTTCTCCGCCGACTGTCTTATAAAAACAGGAAGATACAGAAGAGAAAATACAATAACCATTATCACTTCAAGCCAGATAAGATATACCGGCCAGGGTCCCAGTGCATCTATCAGCGAAGCTGTGTCAGGTTTTCTGTTTACAAAAAGATAATTAGTACCGGCGATCTGATTAATAACGAAAACAATCATTGCATAAGCATTAGTTATGATAAGCACTCTTAACAACGCACCTTTACGCAATTTCTTTCTTTCAGAAAACATAAAATAGAACACAGCAGCTATTATCATACCATGAGAGAAAAACACCTGAAAAAATCGAAAATGCGGAAATCCGCTGTAAGTTATATCCGGTGTGATAAGCGCTTGTATTGCACCGCCAAGTCCCCAGAAATATACTATTTCAAACAATGTCTGATTATATCTTACCAGCATTATAACAATTAAAATTATCGCAGCACTGCACAGATGGAGAGAAAAGACTATACTCAATCTTGTTTCACCAAGAAGACCATCCCATACTTTATATACGATCTCCTGCAGCGGTATCATTATCAGCATGAACCATCTATACACCTTTCGAAACTGAACGTATCGTCTCGCCAGCAATGTACAAATGATAATAGATCCTGCAATTACTGAAAGTGCCAGGAGATGATGCGGACCGAAAAGCTCAAACGGTTCGATGTATTTAGGTGCTTTACTGAAAAATTCTGATAAATCCATATCAAGACTATATATTAACGTAAATACTTTGTAAAGCTTCAACGACTTCCGGATCAAACTGGATACCTGCTTTCTGAACGATGATCTCCATAGCTGTATCCTTACTCATAGCATCCAATCCGCTTCGCCCGGTAATACATGCGTCATAAAACTCGGCTACAGCAATAATACGTGAATTAAGCGGAATCCTGCTACCGGATAAGCCCCTTGGAAATCCCTTGCCATCCCATGTTTCATGATGATATAGTACATCCTCTGCTATCGGGATGAACTTATCCACAGAACGTAATATCTGGTAGCCTGTTTCAGGGTGTTTCCTGTATCCCGGAGTTGTCGGCTGGTCTAAATCGGATGATCTGTTCTCCGATCCGGCCAAAACTGCTACTTTTCCAATGTCGTGCAGAAGTGCTGCAGTTCTAAGATCGTTCAATTGGCTGCTGCCAAGTTTCATAGCTGTACCTATCCTGTAACTGAGTTCAGAAACACTGTCATAGTGTCTGCTCTCTCTCCGGTCCTGATCTCGCAGAAGAAGCATTATTCTCTCGATCATCCTGTTCTTCATTGCAGGACTGTCAACAAGTTTATTTCTGTATAGTTCAACTTCAGATTTTAGAATGGTATCAGAAATATCCTGATCTAATATATTCTTGGTGCAATGACCGATAGAAACCGAGACCGGTATACCTCCTACTTCCAAATACGAAGAATCAGATATGATCTTGGCTGTTAGTTTAGAAACTGCATCATTGTCAGTATTCGGCAAAACAACAACAAATTCATCTCCTCCCGAACGGACTATCATGTCATTATCTGAGCAATTTCTCCTAAGTATCCCGGATATCTCCTGAAGCAATCTGTCACCTGTGTGATGCCCGAAAGCATCATTAGCGAGTTTCAAACCATTAACATCAAGCATCATTACCGATATCGGCAGATTCTCCGGTATGTCGATCTTAGGTAGTTGCTCGTCAAAAAATCTTCTGTTATGCAGTCCGGATAACTGATCATTATAACTTAGAAACTCGATATATTTCAGACTATTCCTTTCTTCGGTAACATCTCTTATTATTGCTATAACTTCAGAATTTCTTATGCAGACAAATCTGACTTCAAAATATTCAGTCTTATCGCCTTTCGTCATCTGGTAATCAAATGTTTGTATACCTTTAAGCTTTATTGTTTCATTGATTCTTGCAAGAAATCCAGCGACAACATCATCCGGCATAAAATCATTTAGACACCTAACGTTTTCAAGCATAGGATCTTTATGACTTAAGTAACAATCAAGTATCTGCCCTTTCACATCAAGTCGCATTATAGTATCCGGCAAAGCGCTAACTATAGCTCTGTTGAGTTCTTCGCTTACCTTCAATTCAGCTCGGCTCAAATACAAAGATTCGTATTGCTTCCTTAACTCCGTTTCAACCATCTTAAGCTGCAGCATTGCAGTCGATAGCTCCTGATTTGTCTGACTTATCTTCTCATTACTGCTCTTCAGTTTGCTGAAACTTTCACTCGTTTTATCAAGGACCTTGTTGACCGCTTGTCTGAGCAGAATAAACGGATCACTTTTCTTAGCAGCAAGTCTGTAATCAATGTCAGTTTCAATAGATATCGCTCTTATGTCACTGTCAAGATCCAGAATAGGTCTGACTATAAAACTCCTCTGCCAGAAAACTATCACGATCATCAGTAATATGACAGGAAGTATGACAGCAAGATACAGCGGAAGCATCTGTCTTTCAGGAAGAAGATTTCCTTCGATCTTAATGAAACTTCCGATTTTCCAATTAGTTCCATCGATCATACGATAAGAAATGTAGCCAGGCACACCATCGATCTCAACGTCATGTAAACCTGTCCCATTATTAAGTATTATACCAGCAAGATCAGTTGATATCTCTCTGATATTGACAAGTTCCTTATCAGGATCGACAACTATTTCAGGATAAGCAAGTATGTTACCTTCTCCGTCCGTCATAAATGAAAACGAACTCTCAAACGCACTGAGACTGGGGACCAGATCTATTATATCTGCAATTGACATGTCTCCTGCAATCACACCGGCAAAACCACCGTTTTCATCCGGCACCGGCTTTGCGATTGTTACGATCAGAGCATCTCTTGAAGCGTTCAGGAATGCTTCAGTGAAAATAAGTTCACCCTCACTTATAGCTTTCTTGTACCATATACGCTCTCTGAGGTCCAGTTCCGAAGGTGGGACCCATCCGCTTCCGTTGATCATATTGTTATTTTTATCAACATAATATATTGATGTGAAAATAGGTTCTGAGTCAAGTAACAGTTTAAAATAGTCCCTGATGGTTTTATCATCATCTGAAAACTTTAAGAATGAATACGCATCTTCAATCACCTGAGCATTTTCCATCAGTTCACTCTCAACTGAAAGCGCTACCAGTTCTTTCTCTAAAGAAATATTTTTCTTAAGTTCTTCCCTGAGAACATAATTAAAAAGCCTGTATTCAATGAAAACACCGGTTACAACAAGGATAGCGCACAAAAGCACGATCCCATAAACAGTTTTAATGATTCTGTTCATCGGCCCCCTGTAACTATTTCATTATAAGCAAAGACATGATGTCAATTAATAATACTACGATTTTAATCTTGTGGCAACTCTGTTTTATCGATCGTCATCATCTTTTCTGAAAGCATCTGAAATGAACTTAGCTATCAGTCCTGCGACCTTAATGATTTCATAGACATTATCTGAAGTATCGTTGACAGTCTCAACGGTCGTTGTCACTGCACCATCGATAGTTCCGATCACCTGACCTGCTTTATCCGACGTATCTTTCAGACTATCTGCCACATCGCCAATGCTGCTAACTGTCTTAGGCAACGCCTGAACAGTTCTGTCGATATCATCTTTATTGGTATCAACTATCCTGTTGAGCTTTTTCAATAACCCTATCAGATGTTTTAAAGCTATAATAAGGAATATTCCAACAACAACCGCAAGGCAAATCAAAATAAAAAGAACAAGGTCTTCAAATGATATATACATGATCCCTCCCCAAACAGAAAGCTATAGCCTCCGCTTACGCTTTCTCTGCTGTCTCCGGTTTATCTGTTTTATCAGCCTTATCGGATTTCTTTACCTTTTCCTTGATCTCTTCTGCCTTATCTTTCAATTCTTCTGCCTTGTCCTTAGCCGCTTCAACAACTTTCTTAGCACCTATAGAAATATCTTTCCTTGTTTCTTTTCCGGATTTCGGTGCGAATAATAGTCCTGCGGCTGCACCGGCAGCAGCGCCTACTCCAAGACCAATAGCTACATTCTTAGCAGTTTTCTTAGTCTGAGCTTTCTTCTTCGCTTTCTTGTTGTTCTCTAACACATCCCTGATACTCATTTCGCACTCCTCCTTATCAACTTATGATACTTAGTATTATACCATAGATAGATTCACCCTATCTCGCTTCCGATTGTAAAAATATCATCATAAGCGTCTCTGTTTTCCGGGATAACCAGATGACTGACATTAACTACCGTAAGCCCTTTGGCTTCGAGGATCGTTCTTTCGATCCCCCCTGCTGTAACGGCATCCAAATTCGCAAAAGCCTCATCCAGAAGAAGCAGATCGACATCCTCCAGCAACGCGCGTGCAATAGCTATTCTGGATCGCTCACCTCCCGAAATATTCCTTCCGTTATCCTTTATAACAGTATCAAGTCCAAAGGACAGCTCATCCACGAAACTATCAAGACCGGCATCATGAATAGCAGCAATTATCCGATCTTCGGAACAATCTCTGTATAAAGTAAGATTATTTCTGATCGTATCATCGAAAATAAAAATATTCTGATCCACATTTCCAATGTGCCTGAAGTAACTGTCTCTTGTTATTCTTCTGAGAGGTGTGCCGTCTATCAAGACCTCACCTTTCTGCGGATAATGATATTTACGCAGTATTTTCAAAAGTGTGGATTTCCCTCCGCCGCTGGGTCCTGTGACAAGGTATTTCCTGCCTTTGCTGATTTCAAGATCGATACCATCCAGTACCATCTTATCTTCATAAGCAAATCCCACATCATTAAAGACTATTCTGTCTGTAAAACCCTTAAACTCTACATCCTCTTCATATTCGACTTTATTTCTGAGCGAACTGTCAAGCGACTCGAAAACCGCTTTGGAACTGAGTATCTTCGGCAGAAGCTCACCAGCTCTCTGGAAAGGTCCCAGAAGAAGATTAAGATTGGTCATTATCAGGATTATCCCCCCGAAAGTGAGTCTGTTCATAATTACCAGATAAGCAGAAAAAAGCAATACACCAAACACCAGAAAATGTATTGTCCCGTTCTGAACGGTGAATATGTATGTTGAATACTTATCGATATCGTACGATTTACTTTGCAGCTTTTCTCCGCGATCATGAAAATTCGCTTTGACCCTACCGGTAAGATTGTTGGATTTGATTATTCTGAACGCACTGAGTACTTCGCTTAGGTAAGCGGTATACCTCTCATAGAGCGCACTCCTGTCAGCCATCATTTTATTGAGTCTTTTCGACATGATAAAAGAAATCAGGGAAATAACAGAAGCCAATCCTGCAATTACCAGAAGGACTATGTAATTTACACGAGCGATCACCACAACAGCTATAATAAAAGAGATCAACGACAACACAAGTTCGAAAATCGCATCAACAAAATTCACATCGATAGTATTCAAATCGTTAGTTATACCTGAAACATAAACAGCAGTATTATCTTTATTGAATTCATTTATATTTTTGCCGAAAACACCTGAAAGATATTTTCTCCTCAAAGCTACATTCGTATTCCTGCGATAGACTCCCTTAGCCAGAGTCAGAAGACTCGACAACGCGAATAACCCAAGGGCCATTTCAACTATCACGATCCCTGCTTCGATCATCTCATCCCTGCGACCTGATATAGCAAAATCAGCGATATCCATCATTTTCAGACTCATAAGTGCGTTCACAAGCGATGCTGAAGACCCTATGAGCAGTGCAACTATAAGTATCGGAAGTTTTCGCAGCAAAACGGATCTCATATAACAGCCTCCTGCAAATACTCTGCCATGGGTACGACTTTCGCGCTCCCGGCCGAAACTTCGATCACCGCATCATACCTGTCACTAACTCCTCTGTAGAACTTGTGAGAAACAGAAATAACCGTAGTATCAAGTCCAAGTATAGTCTCTTCGACCCGTCTTCCCAGTTTCTCATCCAAAGCTGAAGTTATTTCGTCGGCAAAAAGCAATGCCGGATCTCGCACTATCGCCCTTGCTATGGCTATTCGCTGCCTTTCACCGCCTGAAAGGTTTTTCCCATTTTCTTCAATAAGCGTATCGAGCCCTCCCTGCATCCTGGACAGAAAGCCGTCAAGCCCTGCACTGTTCGCCGCTTTGATGATATCATCATCACAAATGTCTTTATATAGAGAAATATTAGCGCGAAGTGAATCTTCGAAAAGAAAAACATCCTGATAAATAAATGCGGCACTAGAGTTAAAATCCTCTTCACTGATCATTTTCAGATCTGTTCCATCCACAAGTATCTTCCCTTCGTAATCATCATAGACCCTTGAAAGAACACTTACGAAAGTCGATTTCCCGGCACCGCTCGGTCCTCTGACGAGATATTTCTTACCCTTCTCAATAATAAGATCGATCCCGTTCAGAATGATTCTGTCGTCATGGGAGAAACAAAGATCCTTGATCTCGATGCGATCTTCAAAATAAAACGGTAAACCTGTATCATTCTTTACGTCATCTGCAGAAGGATGTTCATCACCGCCGATCATATTCTCAACGATCACACTGTTAGCTTTGACCGTATTCATAAGAGGAGAAATCTGCGTAACAGGGAATATAACAAAATTAGAGAGCTGTATTATGAACATTATCCTGGTCAGCGAATAGCCGGAACTGAAAAGTCCTGTGACATAATAGATCAAGGCCAGCATGAATACTGTCCCGAAAAACTCCATTGACTTGCCCTGCCAATATGTAAACATAAAGAAATGATATTTCTTTCGCTCCAGTTTACCGATCTCTTTCAGTGAGTTTTTCAGAAACCGTTCCTCTATCCTGTTCAGTTTGAGTATTTCCAGGCCTGAAAAGGTATTTGAGACATTAACTGTGAAGTCCTCATTATATTGCTGGACCTGTTCCTGCATCCTGACCGTTCTTTTCTGAAAGAGATGATTATAACCATAAACCACCCACGATATCACAAACAATACGATCCCGAGCAGCGGATCAAGTATTAAAAGTATTATCACTGCTACGACATAGATTGCAAAATTATTGATCACGTTAAGGAGCGAAAAGAAAAACTGATTCTCAAAAGTGTTAATGTCGTTTACCAGATTAGAGATATATTCCGTTTTAAGTTTTCGCCCGAAGCTCCTGTAGTTTTTAGACAATATGGATGCAAAAGCCATTTCTCTTATATAAAGTATAGTATCCCGCATAAAACTCAGACGCATAAAACGAGATGTCATAAAAATCACTGCCGAATAGATAAGGGCTGCAATACCTAGTGCTGCACAGAACCATAACTCTCTCACATCCTTAGTCTGAGCAACTCCTGTTATACGTGCGATAACATAGTTGAAAAACATGACTTCCGTCACAAAGAAAGTACATGCGAACAAATACTTGGCAAAGGCTTTCTTATTTCTTGTTAGTATTTTTAGAATCACAAAATGCCCTCCGAAAGAATTTTACGGACATTAGTGATTATACCATTCTGTTATAAAGATACAAACAAAGGACCCGCTGTTTATGGCAGGTCCTCGCATGTTTTCGTTACCGAAAATCGATGTTAATACTGAAGCACCCTGGGAAGCGCTTTAGCCTGATCTACCCAGTCACTGACCTGTTCGGCAGTAGGGACCTTTCTGACAAGCTTCTTCACTTCGTTTACTTCGTTCATTTTGGCCAAAAGATTTTCTGCTTTTCTCGTTGCCAGTTCAGGGATCGTATCGACTCCTGCTGCTTCAAGAAGCTCAGCATACTCACCGCCGACACCTTTGACACGCATAAGATCGGCATGATTTGCCCATTTCAAAATCAATTTCTCTGACAGTCCGGTCTTTTCAGCAAGAGCCGTTCTGCCTTTCTTGGTTATGCACTCGTCAAGCAGCTTCTCGACTGAGGCTATGCCCGCGTCCTTAAGTTTCTGCTCGTATGCATCTCCGATTCCTTCGATCACACTTAACTTTGACATAATTACCTCCCTGTTCACTATTTAGTTACTAATTGTCATCAAATAACAATAAGCATTTATAGTTATTTGAAAACAATTGTATATTGTATTTTAATTATAACACATATATTTTACCAAACGATACTAAATATTATTTGCAATAATGAAATTTGTGCGCGAAATCATGTTTTTAGTGTAAAATATGAATCATATGAAAAGACTGCATTTTATCATCAATCCGGTTTCAGGTAACGGCAGATCACTCAAAGTATGGTCTCGTCTGAAAAGCTATCTGGATCGAACAGGAACTGAGTATGACTCACATGAGACATCAAGTCCGGATCACGCCGCTCAACTAGCGAAAATGTATTCCGGAAGTAATGATGATGTGATCCTTACCGTTGGCGGAGACGGAACTGCTTTCGAGGCAGCGCAAAGCCTTCTCGGCGGGGAATCATCTCTGGCCATCATACCAGCAGGGACAGGGAATGATTTCATTAAATCCCTGAAGCTTCCTTATGATCCACTGAAGATACTTGAACTTGTCCTGGATTCCGAACCCAAACCAGTAGACGCAGGATTGATAAACGACAAGATCTTCATTAATGCATGCGGGATAGGATTCGATGTTTCAGTTCTGGATCTTTCTCAGGGTGCCAAGAAATACTTCAAAGGCATCATCCCCTATTTATGGGGAGTACTGAGGACAATAATCCATTATAAACCTGTATCCATATCTCTAATGATCGATGGCGAAATGATACTGACACGTGATATTCTGGTTTGCTCTGTAGCAAACGGAATATTCATAGGCGGTGGTATGCCGATATCTCCTGATTCGAAAGTCAATGACGGGTTTCTGGATGTGGTCGTTGTTGAGAATGTAAATCGTTGGAGGATGATCAGGTATTTGCCCGGACTTCTTTCAGGCAAGATACTCACATTTAAGGATACCACGAGCTACCGTGGCCAAAGCATCACAATAACTTCACCTGACAGAATGAGACTTAACGTTGATGGTGAGGTAATCCCTGTTGATAAAGCTGAATTCAGGATAGTTCCGGGCGGACTCAAAGTCTTTTGCGGACTGTGATATAATACTTAGAAAATCACAAGAAGAGGTTGGATATGGAACTTGAACTTAAGTGGAAGAAACTTCAGAACGGCAGTGATATCAGAGGTGTTGCTTTGGACCTCGACCCGGCAGAGAAAGTCAATCTTACATCTGCGGAAGCTTACTTTTTGACCAAAGCATTCATGACCTGGCTCAGAAGTGATCCGAAATGCAACTCTTCCGAACTTAAAATATCTGTCGGAACAGATTCAAGATCATCAGGTCCTGCTCTGAAGAAAGCGGCTTTAAGTGCGATCGTTTCTTCCGGTGGCATCGCGCTTGACTGTGGTCTTGCCTCAACACCGGCAATGTTTATGTCATGCATTTTCCCCGAAACTGATTGTGATGGCGCAATTATGATAACAGCAAGCCATCTGCCGTCCAACAGGAATGGATTGAAGTTTTTCACAGCGAAAGGCGGATGTGAGAAGAAAGATATAACAGAGATCCTCGGCATCGCACAGGATCTATATTCTGCAGAAACATATGATGAAAATGTCGGTGCTGAAAATGATCATGTAATCGTAAAATTCGATCTCATCTCTGTGTATTCCGATGATCTCGTCAACAAGATCCGTACAAGAGCAGATTCTGATCAGAACTACATGAAGCCATTGTCCGGTTTGAAAATAATCGTAGATGCCGGAAACGGGGCCGGCGGGTTTTTCGCCGAGAAAGTACTGACGCCTCTCGGAGCAGACACGAGTGGAAGTCAATTTCTGGATCCTGACGGAACTTTCCCTAATCACATGCCTAATCCTGAAGATAAGAAAGCTATGGAGTCTGTCTGCAACGC
>JAQVYV010000108.1 GCA_028708525.1 Eubacteriales bacterium | reverse complement strand
TCTCCTTTGCCCCAATTCGGATATTTCGTTGAGATATACAGATCCTCCCGAATATCCTTCAGTGCTTTCCCTACAACCACTTCGCTTTGCCCGTCGCAATAAAACAGTGCCGTATCAAAATAATTCACACCTGAATCATAAGCTTTACGAAGCATCGGGATCGCCTTGTCCTCATCGATCACATTCTTATCGCTGATGGTTATCATAGGAAGACGCATCGCACCGAATCCCAATACAGATATGTCAACACCGGTCTCACCAAATTTACGATATTTCAAAATTATCACCTTTCATTAATTTTTCTGAAATGTCTGTGTATTATATCATAATAATATGTGATAATAAGCTTAATTGCTTATATTATAGCTTTATGAGGTGACTTATGAATAGAACTGCTTTCAGGAAAATACTCGGCTTGTCCTTTACCCTTATCCTTTTGATCACTATCATGTCCTCCGCTATTATAAACGCTGCTGCTGATACAACGCCTCCCGAACTTCGGTCTATAACGACATCCAAATCAAGTTATTCAAACGGAGAGCAGGTCGAGTTTATTCTGAAGTTTTTCGATTCCAGTGGGATCGATATCAGCAAATTGGAAATGATACTGAATCTGACTGATTCTGACAATAAGTACGGTACGCGTGTCGTTCTGATGGAATTCTTAAGCACAGATGTGACCTCTCAATATTATTCATCTGCTGAGAAACTGCAGGGTTATGAGGCTTATTCATGTAAAGTGCCGGTAGATCCGAACTTTGCTACGGGTGAATACTATATCCCGCAGATCAGCATTTCGGACAAGGCACAGAATCAAAATTTCTACCATCTCATTGAAACTACAAACAGGATCACTTTTAATGTTGTGAACAACAACCGCCCGGACAGTATAGGACCGGTTCTAACTTCTGTAAGTGCAGACAAAACGACCGTCTCTGTAGGAGAGTCGATCCGTTTTACAGTCAAAGCTCAGGACTCCAACGGTCTTTCCGGAGGTAATATGAAAATCATCCGTGAAGGGCAGCAGCAGTGGCTCAACTATGAACTTACTGTGAAAGCGGGAACTACGGATACTCTGGAACATATTTTCCCTCCTTCAACAGACACGATCCCCGGAGTATATACTGTGCAAAGTCTTTCCGTATACGATAATGCCGCTTACCGAAACGGTAGATATTTCTCCACTATTACTGACCCTGATTATTTCGACGCACATGCACTTCTCGCGGAGAATTTCCGGTTCAGTTTTACAGTAGTCAATCCTGATTATGCACAGAAACAGGATCCCAGAGTAACACAGGTAAGGTTTTCGAATGCAGCCATACTTCCCGGCGATACCGTAGATATAGAGGTTACTGTTAATGACGGTGGGACTCCTTTGGAAGACAACTTATTCCTTCGCATTAATAGGGTCTTCGAAGGAAATAACACGATACAGCTTGGGGGCGCGACTTTATACCGGGATAATGCCGGCATATACAAGGGGACCTATAGAGTGCCGGCAGTTTTTCAACAAAGAAACCTTAGTGTAGGATATATGATCTATCATAAAGATGGCCACTCAACTCAGTACTCTGCACTTGATGATAAGACTTATACCGCACCTGTTCTGACCATCGGGAGTGTCTTCAACGGAGTTGATGATACTTCCGTCCTTATCGGCGATACATTTGATCCGATGTCAGGAGTCACGGCAGCAAATGTTTCAGAAGGAAGCCTTAGTTCTAAAATCAACCTGGAAGGTGAAGTAGATAAACAGATTGCCGGTGTATATCTTTTAAAATATACCATCCCATCAAACCTTCCTTATAAGGCACATCAGGAAGAAAATCCGAACGGTGTTTATTTCGCATCCCGTATCGTCGGAGTCACGGAGACTGAACCTTCAGGTTATGGCACATCTGAAGAGGAGCCTCTTGTCATTGCTGAGGATTCCGTGATCATCAGCGCTGACCCGGAAGATATAACAATAGAAAAGGATGGCGCTCCGGTAGCATTTACAGATGAACTGACTGAAGAAGGCATTTACGAGATCACGGACGTGAGTGGTGAGCTAGAACCGGAGGCAGGGCTGTGGTACGGTTACAATAATGCCGGATCTGTCACTTTTCTCTCAGCACACAAATCGTCTTCAGCTGTCATGTTTCTCAGCAGTGCTATGTCTGTTTCCCGCAAACAGAGCAATATCGTTCTGATAGATCGTTCCGCACCTGTCATAAGTCAAATCACATCAAAGACCTCATCTGCGGCCCTTTCAATCCAGATAAAAGTCAAAGATTTGTCCCCGGTAGCGAAGATACAGTACCTGGCAGGGACACATGACCGGGATGCAGTAAGTAAGTCCGGAACTGTTATCAGGAATGATCATAAACTGTCAGTTTCCGCCGGTGACACTATATCTGTTTTAGCGACAGATACACTAGGACATATTGCGTTCAAGGTAATGACGATCAACCAGCCCTCTGAAATCGTCAATTCAGAGGATCCCGATATCTCTGCAGACCCGGAAGGGTCTGTCGATATATCTTCATACGGCAGTTCATTGACATACGGTGGTTCTTCAGATGAGCAAAGCGGTACTGGTCAGTCCGGTGACTCAAGCAATGTATCCTCAAGTACTGAAGATCCTGCCGCCGGAAACGGGTCCACACTTACAGTGATACTTATAGTGGTTGCTGTCGTTGTAACAGGAGGGGCCGGAGCAGGCATATATTTCTATAAGCGCAAGAAGAAATAGTTATACAGGCGGACCAATGACACACAAATACTGCAAACATTTCATCATTACTGTTGTTATTGCTTTTCTTGTAGTGTTCTTGTTTTTGCAGAATAATTGGCTGCAGACCAGCAGGTTTTCTTATTCGTTTAAAAGTGATTCCGCTGCACCTGATATCCGTATAGTTCATTTATCGGATCTGCATTCAAAGCTTTTCGGGCGAAACAACAGAAGACTCATTGCAAGAGTCGCTTCCCTGGACCCGCACATCATAGTTGCGACCGGAGACTGGGTCGACCAGAATACGAAAGACAGCTCTGATGCGGCCAAAACTCTGGGAGAGCTTAATAAACTTGCTCCGGTATTTTATTCACCGGGAAATCACGAATACTGGCGTGGCGGACTGCAGGACTGGCAGGAAGAGCTTGCCGGATACGGACTTCATATGATGCAAAATGAGATCGAGACGATCCATATAGGTGGAATAGATATAAATATTCTCGGACTGGACGAAGCAATCGCTGCGCCAGGTTCAGATGAGTCAAATGAGCTTTTTGAGACATTAGCAGAAAAGAGCGGGGTCAATATCGTTTTGGCGCATTATCCTGAAAATTTCGCGACGCTCGGAGAGGATTCGTATGAGAACCGGGAGTTTAACTTGCTTTTTGCCGGACACGCACATGGAGGTCAGATCATTCTGCCGTTTATAGGCGGTCTTATATCGCCCGGTGAAGGATTCGATCCTTTTTACTACAAGGGGTTGCATGACGGCAGCAAGATCCATCCATCCGGCAATGTATCGCGCATGATAATTAGCAGAGGACTGGGCAACAGCATCATCCCTCAGAGGCTTTTCAACAGACCGGAGATAGTTGTGGTGGAGATGGTAACGGGTTGATATAATTATCAAATAGAGCTTGTCGATATTTCTTCAGTCGGAGATTTTCAACATTTCCATATCTTGCTGAACAGATTATTGTGCCTTGGTAAAAGGTAATCTCGATGGCCGCAATATCGTCTGCCCAAAACACGGGTCAAAATTTGACGTGCAAACAGGAAAAGTAGCCCAAAGCGGTAAAATGCTTTTTATCAACGTGAAGGTCAAGGATCTGAATATTATAGATCGTATTTTTTAAACGGTTTTTTCCGGGAACAGAAAATCGATCAAATCGGCTGGCTCTAATCGGAAGTGTGAACCTCTGCCCTCGTAGAAACCATGTGCATCGATCATGTGGATGTTAAGGTCAGTCCAGAGCAGACGCTTACCTGTTCGCCGGTTTTCTGCGATAGTGTTGCGCTTGTCCGCATAAAACCTGTCGCGGAACGGACAGGGGATACGTCCCCGGTGATCTTCCGAAGATACTATGTAATCGTCACCGAAATTCACCGGACGTCCTAATCCGAGTATATTATGATTCAAAGATTTCATTTAAAAATAATTCATTGAGCCTGCTCCAGTTAGAACTCGGTCTTTGGGGCAGATCGTCGATTCGCGGGGCATTGCCCATCTCAGGAGTATTCATCTTCTGAATCAGGAGGTCATCAATGATTGGTTTCATATCTGCTTCCAACTCCGCTTCAACCAAATCACTGAACAGCATAGGCGGCGGGCATCTCTTATCCAAGATCCATTTGCATGCTAATAGCGGCCGTAAAACATAAAAATACTTCTTAAGCTTTACCATATCAGTTTTTAGATACTCTCGATAATTGCTGGTCGCTGTACTTAAATAATGATATAGTCCAGATTTTGCAGTAAAAAACCCATTTATTTCTGTTTGGATCTTCTTCCAATTAGCGGTGGTCTTATAAATGATAGGTGAATTATTCCATTCAAATAATGTTGGATTAGACGTTTGCAGCAACCGCAACGCCTTCTGCAAGTCCCACCCGTTTATATCCAGCGTTTCATCAAGCAGGCACTCCATCACGTCACGCGTCTTCTCCAGTCGAAGATAGAACTCCTTCGGTCTCACATAAATAAATCGTACATCGTAGTCGCTGTCCGGTGAAGCAAATCCCCACGCACGACTGCCTGATTCAACCGCATGTATTATTCTCACACCTTCACGCTCTTCAATTTCATTCAGTTTTGCTTTAATTATTTCTTCCATACCCGCACACCTCACAACATTACACCTATAGTGATTATACCAATAAATTTTACTTGTTCATTTTCATTATCGTAAGAGACTCATGACCTTGTTCGGTTGAGTTTAAACGAAGAAAATGCGAAAAAGGCTATAAAACCAGTTGTCGACTTCAAAAATGCAATCGGCCTAATAATTCATAAACCTAACCAATAAAGATGATTTATATAAGCAAACTTATGGGAAAAGCGATAATAGAATGACAGATGGATACCATTACAATGAGGCTGGTCAAACAGAACAAACAGAAGCTCGGGGATATAATCTTTAACAGTCTTTTTAGCGATATCTAAATCGAACTGGTTATTTCTGATGAGGACCGGTATCAGGTCAGTCCTGATTTTGTACTTTGTAATGCCATCGATAGCACTTGTATCAAAGCTTTTGTTTATCTCTTTTGCTGATATGGCAGCATAAAATACCACGCACTTTCTTAGGTTCTGCTGTGATGTTTCATCAAATATTTTAGCATTGATCATATTATAGACATCGTATAAATCTCTTGCCGCAGCTCTGCTTAACAGCGCATTTATCTTGCTTCCGAATATTTCCAGGGCATCCAGGCAGTTCAATCCGCAATCACGTTCGATGAGCTTTGTAATGATTTTCCTATCCTGTGCCGGATAGATATGTGCTCTTAAGGAATAATTGATTTCTATTTTTATGGTATCTCTATTACCACTGGTGTTGAAATATTCGTAAACCAAGGAATCCAGGCTATGAGGTGTTTTGTTCTTGGGCTCAGCTTGTATCTATTATCCTCCATGAATTCGGCAATAGCGGTATTGATGATGTCTCTATTTTGGAGCATTTCATCTCTGCTGTCGCTGCCTAAATAATCCAGATCGATGTC
>JAQVYV010000012.1 GCA_028708525.1 Eubacteriales bacterium | reverse complement strand
ACTTTACCTGCATCATCCTTAGGTCATTATGATTTTGGAACTCAGGCACTTTATGTCAATGTCGCTAATGATAAGGTGTACTTCACTGATAACGAGTATAGCAGTATTTATGAATTTTCACCCCAAGGCAAAGTAAGGATTATATTAAAGCAGAACCTGGATGCACCATTCATATATGACAACGGCTATATTTATTATATCGACGCATACGATGAAAGACGATTATATAAATTAAACACTTTGTCAGGAACGATCGATCAGGTCGTTAACGATACGATTTCTCGCTTTGCTGTAATTGGTCACAGTATCTTCTATTCACGAGAAGAGAAATCAGCGATCTATCGTTCGTCTATAGGCGGCGGTAACTCACAGAAAATAAATTGACAGCAATAACCAGAATTACATGTTATAAGATTTCATCGCTCTTACAAGAAAAGGATTGTTTGCTTTCTCGTACCCAACGGTAGACTTTGCTCCATGTCCCGGATAGATCATAACATCATTTTCAAATGAAGCCAGAATTCTCAAGGACCGGTCAAGTTGAACAGGATCACCGCCCAGATCCGTTCTGCCTGCTGAACCTTTAAATATAGTGTCTCCTGTGAAAATAGCAGCAAGCTTTCCCTTGTCAAACAGAAGAAAACTTAGCCCTCCTATGGTGTGGCCGGGCGTGTGCAATGCTTTGATATACGAGTCCGGATCAAGTGAAAATGTATCCCCTTCATTGATCTTATAGTCAGGAGTATCGAAGATCTCATCACTCATGAAGAATGCGGCTCCGCTCTTAACAGTATCGGAAAATGACGGAAATTCAAAGGCATGGGCATAGACTTTGACGTCTAAGGCGTTTCTGATCTCCTCCATCCGGTTTATGTGATCATAGTGACAATGAGTTATTAGTATACCCTTATATGGCGTATCAGGTTGTTGTATTTCAGATAATGCCACACAAGGATCAATTATGTATGAATGTTCGCTTCCTTCAACCACATACATGATAGCATCGATCGGTCCATATGGATAAATTCCGATTTTCACCTAAGCAGATCTCTCCAGTCAAGATCTCCGCGATCTATAGCAAGAACCATGATTTCAGCAGATGCTATATTAGTCGCATATGGGATCTGGTTAGTGTCACATGCTTTCAAAAGCAGATTAGGTGCAGCATATTCGTCGGCAAAAGGGTCACGCAGATATAACACTGCATCAATTTCATTGAACATTATTCTTGATGCAAATTGTTCAAAACTTCCGTTGATGTCGGTAGAAACACCAATGACTTTAAGATCTGTAGCTTCCGATATCAGTTTAGCTGTATTAGTGACTGAAAAAACATCATGTCGCGAAAGGATCTGTCTGTATGCTGTACAAAAATTTACCAATAATTCATTCTTTCTATTGTCTGCGAGCAAAACGATTTTCATATCTGCACCATCCCGTTTATAGATTTCATACAAGTATTATAATATAAAAATTCAAATATAGCACGTAAATTATTAATTACACAGATAAGCACTATCGATCAGTATAAACTGACAGGATCCTCGAATTCAAGCTCACTGTCCGATCCAAGTCCGAAATATTCGATAAGAAGATCACGTGCTATACCCATTGTATTTGAACCCCACACGCCTTTTTCAACTATCTGTGCTATAGCTACTTCCGGATCATCAGCAGGAGCATAGCAAATGAAAAGTGCATTTGAAGAAGAACGATCCTCATGACCTGTTTCCGCAGTGCCGGTTTTACAGGCAATTTTAATCGGAAAATCACCGAAAACTTTTCGTGCTGTACCCTGTCTGTCCTGAGACACTGCTATCATACCTTCTTTTACTGCAAGCAGTGTATCATCTGATACTCCTACAGTAGATTTATTAATATTCTCACTGACCAGCACAGAACCATCTTTTCTCGTGATTTCCTTTATAACATGCGGGGTAACAAGTTCGCCTGTCGCAAGTGCAGCAGTATATCTTGCCAGTTGAGTTATAGTGTACTTGTTCTCAAACTGTCCTATCGCAGTCTGAGCAGTATCTGCAGGCAGCCATAACTGATCATAAACACTTTGCCTCATCAGTTTCTTGGTCTCTCTATTTGATCGATGACCTCTTTCTTCACCGGGAAGATCGATTCCGGTATACTCCCCGAGACCAAACGCTTTCATCCATTTATCGATATTGTTGATGCCTGTTTCAACTCCCAATTTATGAAAATAAATATTGCATGATGTTGCAAGACCTCTTGTCAAATCCAGCAAGCCATGACCTCGCGAAGGATATTCTAAACATTTGAATCTCCACTCGCTGATGATCTCAGTACCGTGGCAATATTGATTTGTGTTGACACCCTCTTCAAGAGCAGAAATAGCAGTTATAGGTTTAAAAGTTGAACCCGGAGCATAGATTTCCATTATTGCTCTGTTTAGCATTGGCTTATCCTTTGTATTGGTAAGCACCTCTGCCATCCTGTTGTTACTTTCCTTATCGTAAGGTGCCATGATAAAATCATTAGGATCAAATCCCGGAAAACTGACCATTGCCAAGACTTCGCCGGTATCTACTTTTAACATAACGACCGCACCGGAATCAGCATCGCCTTTATTTTTATCTTTCGGATTACTCTTAATAAACTCAATATTTTCTTGAAGCGCCCTATATGCTGTTTTCTGCAGATCCATATCTATTGTAAGCTTGACATCACTACCGGAAACAGCTGAACGTCCTGAATCATAAGGATAAAATACTTCGTTATCTTCTCGTTTAGTAAGTATATTATAAGGGGTCTTTCCATCAACTCCCCTCAGATATCTTTCAGCAAATCTCTCAACTCCCGATTTACCAACTTTATCATTCATTGTATAACCGGAGTCTTTAAGTTCGTTGAATTCCGACGAGGATATTGCACCCATATAACCAAGTATATGACTGATGTACACAGCATCAGGCAGATATTTTCGTTCGTATTCAGAAGATGACAACACTCCTGTGAATCTGAAATTCTGTTCTTCAATGAAGTGTATAGAAAGATCAGGAACTCTACGCGATATCTCAACAGGTTTACCGTTCTGAAACGCCCATCTTTCAAGATAGATCGCATATCGGATCCGCATTATGTTATATGAATCCTTATCGGATAATTTCTCATCGATACCAAAGAGTGTTATTTTCATATACTTGAAGAACTCTTCCGGGTCTGTTTTAACGTAGATTTTATCTGTGTACAATGAAGGTGCTTCAGGCAGATTTTTAAGTCCGAAAGTATTTCGATTTGTCTGCCAGAAAAGTATTTCTTCAAGGCTTTTATTGAATTTTACAGGGTCGACTGATATGTAATCCTTCAATGGATCAGTAAAATCTATGTTGTTTGCTTCAAAATACCTGGTAAGATCAAGAAGCATTGAGTTTAATTCATCAGAATCAAGTCCCGCTTCGCATAATGATATCACATTGATGTTTTCGGTAACGGCAAGAGGGATCCCGTACCTGTCATAAATATCTCCTCTCTGTGCTTTTACTGTCTGTTCTCTTGAATCACCTGTGATCATTGTTTCAGAAAGTATATCACCGGAAGCACCGAATTGAAGTATTGATGTGCTCAAAATAATAGCTGCGGCAAAAATGATAAAAAACAAGGATAACACATTATTTCTTTCTAAGAGCAAATTTATGCTACTTTTAAGAAACCTTGAAATCATTTTACGGCTTTCCATCATATTATCTCCATAGGTCTGACATACTGACTGCCAATTTCACCGTTTTTCCCGACTCCGGGGATAAGCCTGACAATAAATGCAACAGGTAAAGCTGCTGCGAGATTCATCACACTGCCCGCAAATAACCTTTCAATTATCCACCATTCAATAAATATATTAACTGGATACACTGTTCCTCCTGCAAGGAATGACACAGCTCCGGTGATGGAAAAGTACAGCAAGGATATCATAAATATCTGTAAAACAGCTGCAGCTATACTTGTTCGTATATATTTTCTGAGAAAATAGGCTGAAATTATTGCAGAATAGAGCATTATAAGAACACCTAATCCAAGAAATCTTCCGGCGAATATACATTTGACAGATCCCGTGATAACTGAAACTGCGATACCGTCATTTAAACCGTTGAAATAAGTTATGATCACGGTGAGCACTAAAAGAAAGTCCGGTATCATGTCTTTGAATTCAAGCTCACGCGGATAATTAAGCTGGATAACAGAACACAAAATTATCATTGATCCGTATATAAGAATTTTCCTAAACAAATATTTGTTCAATCGCTAACTTTACCTTTCATTATAAAAACATCTTTCAGTATTCTGTAGTCAGCATATACTTTCATAAAAGCACTCTTCCCCATATAGCTTCCTTCATCATTAATGGCTGTTATTATCCCAATAGGTAATCCCGGCGGAAATAATCCGCCTGCTCCGCTTGTGATAACTTCATCTCCAATACTCAAAGAAGCGAAATCAGAAATACTATCAATGAGACATAATCCTTCTTCTTTCAAAAGGATATCCCCTCTCACCCTGAGCAATGAACCACCTGCGGTATTGAGCTTAGCACTTATCACACTTGATTCATTCAGTACAGGCAATATCTTGGCAGACGAAATATCCGCAGCATATACACGTCCGACAAGATGCATTCCTGCATCTACAACAGCATATGATTCCTTCCCTTCAACGGTAATTCCATCTCGCGTCCCCACAGAGACCCTGAAAACATCAAACCAGTCACCTAGTTCGCGTGTAAGGATACTTGCACCTACAAGATCATAATCGCTATATAACTCTTTAATGGAAAATGCTTCTTTCAACTCCTGCCATCGTCTTCCGTTTTCTTCGAGTTCTTTTATTCTCTGTTCCAATTCAGTAACTTTGTCTTGCAGCTTCTTGTTTTCATCCCTGATAGTCTGACCTTCTTTTATTGATGAAATGAATCCTTCTATTTTATCGAAAGCCCCCGTAACAAATTTCTGAACAGGATCAGCTATCAGCGAAACAGGTCCGGTAGTCTTGTAAAGCGGACTTCCGGGGATCGATGAAAAAAGAATAAATGTACACACTAATAGGGTTATGATCGCAATAACGAATATCTTTCGTCTTCCTTTGTTTTCCAATTAGACCTCCACAAGATACTTAGATACGAATATTTACATATTATATCAAACGCACAACGTATTACAATCGGAACTGCCTCTCAAGCAAATGTCCCTGACATTTTGACACTTATATGTCCGTTTCGCGACAAAACAACATGGTCAAGTAATTGTATATCAAGTTCTTTACCAAGTTTTTCAAGTTCAGCTGTTGTTTCTATATCAGTCACGGAAGGCTGAGGATTACCGCTGGGATGATTATGAACAAGTATAATTGCAGCAGCGTTATACTTTATAGCGTCTTTAAATATATCTTTGGGAGAAAACAGAGTTGATTTGACAGATCCTGCCGCAACTTTTATTACGCGCAATACTTTATTTCCTGCATTCAGCAGAATGATCCTCAACTCTTCGCACTCAAGATATTGCATTTCTTCACCAAGGTATTCTGCGACATCCGAAGGACTGTTTATTATAGTGCTTCCTGGATCAATGATATTCCTTGCCGCCCGTCTTCCAAGTTCAACGGCACATTTTATTGTCATCGCTTTAACTTTACCAATGCCCTCGACAGCGAGCAGGTCTTCTACAGGTATATTACACAGAAATCCCGGGCCTCTGCCCTTGGGATCCAGGGCAATTATCCTTGAAGCAAGATCAAGGGCAGACATTTTCCTAGTTCCTGTTTTGATCATTACCGCCAGCAGTTCAGTATCTGTCAGCATTTCAACACCATATTCATCAAAGCGTTCATATGGTCTTTCGCGAGCCGGCATGTCTTCCATTTTGACTTTATTAACAGACTTATAATCAGATTCCATTGGTCACCTCCATGTTTCTGATAAAGTCTATCATTGCTATTCAGATCACTACTGACTGATTTTCAGATATTTAAGTACAAAATTCTTAAAAATCAGCACTACCTGTAGTTCTTGGAAACGGGATAACATCTCTGATATTTGAAACACCTGTCAGATACATTATCAATCGTTCAAAACCAAGCCCAAAACCTGCATGCTTGGTTGAACCATATTTTCTCAGATCTAAATACCATGTATAGTCATCGACATCAAGACCGTTTTCAACTATCCTTGAAATAAGTTTATTCTCATCATCTTCTCTCTGGCTTCCACCGATGATTTCCCCTATTCCGGGAACCAGACAATCCATAGCGGCAACTGTTTTCTCATCAGGATTTAGTTTCATATAGAAAGCTTTGATTTCCTTAGGGTAATCGATAATAAAAACAGGTTTTCCGAATAATTTCTCTGTTATATATCTCTCGTGCTCAGTCTGTAGATCAGCTCCCCATTTAACCGGATAATTAAATTTCTCCCCGGAATCGATCAAACTCTGAACGGCTTCAGTATAAGTCAATACTCCGAATGAATTCGATAAAACATTATCAAGTCTGCTGATAAGCCCCTTATCAACAAATGAATTAAAGAACTCCATTTCCTCAGGGCATTTCTTCAAAACATGCGTTATTACAGATTTTAACATTGATTCCGCCAGTTCCATATCATCGGTCAGATCAGCAAAAGCTATTTCAGGCTCTATCATCCAAAACTCAGCCGCATGCCTTGCTGTGTTTGAGTTTTCTGCACGAAATGTGGGTCCGAAAGTGTATACTTTACCAAATGCCTGTGCATAACATTCCGCGTTTAGCTGGCCACTGACAGTCAAACTAGTCTTTTTGCCGAAAAAATCCTCACTAAAGTCAACATCCCCTGTATCATTGAGAGATGGGGAAACAGGATCGAGCGTCGTAACTCTGAACATTTCACCCGCCCCCTCACAATCACTGCCGGTTATGATAGGAGTATGAACATAAACAAACCCTCTGTCGTTGAAAAAACTGTGTATAGCAAATGCTGCCTCAGACCTTACTCTGAAAATAGCTGAAAATAAATTTGTTCTGGGTCTCAGATGGCCGATCGTTCTTAGAAACTCGGGTGAATGCCTCTTGGGCTGCAAAGGATAATCAGGGGGGCATGTTCCTTCTATTATAAAAGAGTGTATCCTGATTTCAAAAAGCTGTTTCGCAGACACAGAACTGATGACCTTTCCCGAGACACTGACAGCTGCTCCGTTGCCTGCTTTAGCTATCTCGTCAAAGCCCGGTGTAACTCCCGATTCAGCAACTAACTGGACACTTCTGAAAAACGTCCCATCATTGAAATCGATGAATATCAGATTCTTCTGTGCTCTGATATTTCTGATCCATCCGAAAAGCGCAACATCTTTTTCGTAGTATTTACTATGCTCAGAATATAGATCTTTGTTAGTTATTTTCAATGCTGTCATATCAGATCCTTTCGCTTATCCTTGTTGATATTTCCTGAAGAAAATCCTCTGTGTTAAGAACGGTAACATTATCAAGATCACACATGGATTTCAGGTCGCCTGTCATATACCCTTCCTCTATACATGCCAAAGATACTTCTTCAACTAAATCAGCAAAAAGCACAAGTTCATTCGTTCCGTCCAGTTCTCCTCTTTTCCTTAGAGCACCTGTCCACGCGAACAAAGTAGCCATTGGATTAGTTGATGTTTTCTCACCCTTAAGGTATTTGTAATAATGCCTGGTTACGGTACCGTGTGCTGCTTCATATTCATAAACACCTTTAGGTGAAACTAGTACAGAAGTCATCATCGCAAGACTTCCGCAAGCTGCGGCAACCATATCAGACATAACATCACCGTCATAATTCTTACATGCCCAGACCATGCCGCCTTCAGACCTCATTATTCTGGCAACGGCATCATCTATCAGAGTATAAAAATACTCTATCCCTCTTGCTTTAAAAGAATCAGAATACTCCATTTCGAATATTTCTTCGAAAATATCTTTAAACCTGTGATCATAGGTCTTGGAGATAGTATCTTTAGTTGCAAACCAAAGATCTTCGCCGGAATCAAGAGAGTACTGAAAGCATGACCTTGCGAAACTTGAAATGGATTCATCAGTGTTATGCATCCCGAGAATAACTCCCGCACCTTCAAAATCATGTACTGATTGTCTTATTTCTCGCCCATCCGGATAAGTAACAAGAAGCTCTGTCTTAGCCGGGCCGTCGATTCTTATCTCACTGTCTCTATATATATCCCCATATGCATGTCTGGCAAGTGTAATTGGTCTTTTCCAGCTTGAAACATAAGGTTTGATGCAATCAACAAGGATAGGAGTTCTGAATACAGTACCATCAAGTATTGCTCTTATAGTACCGTTAGGACTTTTCCACATAGAAGAAAGGCTATATTCTGTCATCCTCTGAGCGTTAGGAGTAATAGTAGCACATTTAACGGCGACACCAAGTTCCATCGTCCTGAGCGCAGCTTCAGTTGTGACTGAGTCTTGCGTTTTATCTCTGTTCTCCAGCCCAAGGTCAAAGTATTCTGTCTTAAGATCAACATAAGGAAGTATAATTATTTCTTTGATCTGCTTCCAAATGATTCTTGTCATTTCATCTCCATCGATTTCAACTAATGGTGTTTTCATCTGTATTCTGGTCATCTCATCCTCCAAAAATTATATCTGTTCGATCATCCTGCATATTATATTTTAGTTGAAAAGAATATTCAACTTAACTTCTGCTTCTGTTAGCAAATGAAGATATTAGCATCTCCAATCCTGTTCTGTCCTGGATTTTGGATGTCTTGATAGATATATCTGTTTCCGCGCATTCGATATACATATCAACAAGGAACTGTGAACTCATTGCTGAAGCGGTTTGTACAAGTTTAGAAGCAACAAATGGCGGGACTTTCATTTCAGATGCAGCTCTGGAAGCATTTCCTATAGCACCTGCGCAAATCAATTGTTTGATATGTCTTGCCAGCATAAAGAATATCAACTGAACAGGCTCTTTCCTTGAGATCAAACTATCAAGAAGAGAAAGTGCAGAACTTGCATTTCCTGAAGAGATCATGTCCATCATATTAAAAATACTACCCTTCAGATCAGCCGTCCCAATCATTTCCAGATGCTCTTCAACTATCTCAGTCGATCCTTGTGATTCTACATAAAGCCTCAATTTCTGTGCTTCATTTTCCATTATGAGCATATCTCTGTCATTTCTTTCAACGAATGAATCTGCGATCATTGGAGAAATGCGTATCCCGTTTCGGGCAAATTCCTTTATGGTCCATGTTCTGAGTTCTGCCGGTTCTGCTTTGACTATCTCCGCGATCACTCCCTTGTTGAGTATTTCCTTTAAAAGTGTTTTCTTTCGCTTGTCCACTTTCTCCTCGAAAAAAACAAGGCACGAACTATTGTTGACCTTACCTAATACGTTACTAATGTTTACGGTTTCAGCAGCAGGCGATTCGCTGAACGTTCTGGAATTTCTTATAATTATGAGTTTACGTTTCGACATGAAAGGCGGCGAAGATAATTCATCGCATATGTTCAACATGATTTTATCAGTGGTTTTCCCGCCGGCATCTATTACTACCCGATCAAGTTCTCTCGTCGTATGTTCGATCAGAAGCTTTTCAAGAGCTTCTGCTATTTTATTCTTCAGGTATATGTCTTCACCTTCAAGAACATAAAGATCACGTATCTCATTCTTTCTGAGTTCGGATAAAATTTCCTTAAATCCTGTTGAATTAGTTTTAGCCATATTCACTCCGTCACGGTATCATAGTTTTGATCGCAGCTTTAATTCCATTATATCTTATAATCACAGCACCGTTATGATCAGTCCTTAAAACTTCTGCACCGCTTTCAGCTAGCCTGGAAATGACTATGTCTGAAGGATGACCATAACTATTGTATCCTACACTAATAACTGCAACTTCTGCTGCTACAGCATTGATTATATCATCACCCGTACTCCGCGGGGAACCATGATGTGATATTCTATATATATCTGCTTTGATTTTATTACCCGTTGATACAAGCAAGTTTTCATTCTCTGCTGTTGCATCTCCGCAAATCAAAACTTCAAGATCTCGATACCGTACCATTAGTATAAGAGATAATTCATTCAGATCATGAGTTACTACACCCAGGGATCGCTCAGGACTCAACACTTCGATCATAAGTTTATCATTATCAAAATATAGATTCTCACCTGCCCGTATCTCGGAAACAGCAACTCCTTCTTTGTCAGCTGTATCAAGTAGTTCTACAGTCATATCAGATTCACCAAATCCCGATCCGGTTGAAGGTGTGCGTTTATTTATCAACGTTCCGACAGGAACATACAAGTTTTCTCCGCCATAATCTCGCATCAACCCCAGTAATCCACCGCAATGATCCGAATGACAATGAGTAGCAAAGTAGTGATCAGGCTTTACATTATAATGCTTCAAAATACCGCACACTGCAGAATACCCATACTTCTCTTCACCTGAATCTATGATCAAAGTTTCACCTGACTCAGTTATTATAATAGTCGCGTCTCCTTGCCCTACATCTGCAAAAATTATTTCTATCCCTTTGCGTGTTTCACCACTTATGCTGTTTGCAAATGCAGATAAAGCAAACAGGATCACTGCAAGTAACGAAATCAATTTCTTTGAATATCTGATCCTGCCAAAACATAACAAAGCCAGAATCATACTTCCGCACACGGCCCCAAAAACAAATCTACCTGCTTCATAATATACCAATTCCATGTTCCCTATCTTTTCTGCAGCATTCAATATCCAATCCAGCATCCCTCTTAATGGCAAAGAAAAAATGCTGTTCAGCGTTTTCTGCGTAAATATACTGAATATTGCTGAATAAATAAGACCATAGGGGATCAGAATTGAGAACACAGGAATAATGATAATATTTGATATGATTCCGAACAATGAAAATCCGCCGGAATAAATTATTTGAAGAGGCATAACTGAAACTGAGGCTATGACAGATGTGCCGGCGATCCTGCATATAACTTCCGGTAATGCTGTTCTATTTGCGATGGTCTCAGTCATCTTCTCGCCGGCTGATAGTATACCGTAGCATGCAAAAACAGAAAACCAGAAACCGGGTTGCAGTGAGTACAAAGGCGAAAAGATGAGAATCGAACAACTCGCAAAACATAGTATATTAAACGGGCCGGTTTTCCTTTTAAACAAAGAAGAGATCTGCCAGCATAGCGATACGAATACAGCTCTGGATATTGAGCTTGACCAATCGAACATTGAACCCAAAAGTAATAATGCTGTCAGAATAATTATATTACTTGTACGAAACTTGATTTTTAAGGATTTTATTATTTTCCTCAAAGGTAAAATAATGTAAAACAGTGCAGTTCCGGAAACTGCATTTAAGTGCGATATACCGGCTATGTTCATGTCTTCCTTGACTTCGCTGTCTAATCCTGACGTTTCTCCAAGCATAACAGCACAAGCAAGTCCGGCGTGTTCAGAAGGCAAGTATTTATACAGCGTTATTATAAGTTTTGTTTTGATATAATGCAAAATTCTGTACGGAGATAGAATAAATCGTTTATCAAAAGATGATATTTGAGATACAAAACCTTTTAAAAATATCCCGGATCTTGCATAATACGCTTTTTCATCGAATCCGCCGGGATTCCTTTGAGGTGAGAACTTAGACAGTTTCGCAGTTACCAGGATCTTACTTCCGTGCTTCACATCAGTATCCGACCCGATCAGTAAGATTTTACCAAATGAAGTCTTTACGATCATTTTCTTTTTCAACGGCAAAACCTGATCCTCAAGTATTCTACACTCGAAAAGATCATAATTATCGTAGTAAGTCTCTGAATTTATCTTAGTACGTGTATCTACTACTCCTGTGAACGTCTCAGAACTGTTATCCAGTCTTTCAGAATATAGCTTTGGTATTCCAACACTAAATATAAGTCTGGTAGTAATATATATAATGATCAATATATATGTTATCACACACGTCATATCTCTGCCGGTCATAATGTAAATTAAGATCGCCACTGTCACTTCTTTAAGAAAGATCAGAATTACTGCGGCAGAAAGCACTTTAAAGACATCAAAGACTATAACACTAGTGTTCAAAACTATATCCGCAATTATTATGAAAAAAAAGTATCTTGAAAAGTTTTCCGCTCTGTTCATTTGCATCTCCATTCAGAATAATGATATTCAAAACGGAGAGCTATAAAGATTCTAAAAATTTTAAAAATTAAACAATATTAGCGATTTTCTTTCTTATTGAATCAATACCATGCTTATTCCCAAGCGAGAAAATAGTAGACTCGTCATTTATTCCCAGAGTTTTGATAAATTCTCTTGTTCTTAGTCTAATTGCTGCAGAAGAGAGTTTATCTGATTTCGTAAGAATATAAATACATGGTAATATATTTGAACGCACCCATTGTGTCATAATGACATCGTCTTGTGATGGCTCGTGACGGATATCCATACAGTGAATTATCAATGAAAATCTCCGGTCTGAAGTAAGATATTTGTCGGCAAAATTACTGTATCTCTCTGATTCAGTTTTCGACGCTGCCGAATATCCATATCCCGGCAAGTCTGCAAGAAGCAATTTACTGTCTATAAGAAAATAAATAACATTTCTTGTTTTGCCGGGTTTCGAGCTGACTTTTGCCATATTCCTGTTATCAGAAAGAGCGTTGACGAAAGATGATTTACCTGCATTTGATCGCCCTACAACAACTATTTCAGGTCCCTGAAAATTTGGTGCTTGTGATATATCCGCTGCGACCGACATAAAAACAGTTTTTCTAAAGTTAACTTCCATCTTTTCTCCCGTTTCAACAGTTCACTAAAAATAGGATATACTATATAATGAATATATTCAATCGATTAAACAAATTATCGGAGGCACGAAATGGTACCTGAGATCAAACCTTCTGAGTCAAATTACTTTATTTATGACCAATATGGAGAAAACGTGATGGAACCGTTGGGTCCTTGCGGTATCATACCTATTAAGGGCAGTATTGAGTTTTCCGAGAAAGTAAACTACTATTTATGTCAGAGAAGATTACAGTATAGTTCCTCTGATTCCGGTCATTCCTCTAACTCACCGGGCTTCTTTAGAAAGGATTACCGTATCGCAGTTGACACGCTTAGATTTTCATCCGGTGAAGGTAAAGCTGTTATTAAAGAAACGACAAGAGGACATGACATTTTCATTCTTGCTGATGTCCTAAATCATTCGGTGACATATAAATTGTTCAATAAAACCAATTATATGAGTCCTGACGATCATTTTCAGGATCTGAAGCGAGTAATATTGGCAATAAGCGGAAAAGCAAGAAGAGTAAATGTTATAATGCCATTTCTATACGAAAGCCGTCAGCATAAGCGAAATTCGCGTGAATCTCTTGATTGTGCATACATGCTTCAGGAATTGCATGATCTTGGCGTAGAGAATATCATCACTTTCGATGCACATGATGCCAGAGTTGCTAACGCCATCCCTGTAGGTGGATTTGAAAGTATTAACTCTACATACCAACTCATCAAAGCACTTCTGAGATCAGTCCCCGATCTGGATATATCAGCAGGTAAACTAATGGTTGTAAGTCCTGATGAAGGCGGTATATCCAGAGCAATGTATATGGCTTCAATGCTCGGTGCACCATTAGGTGTTTTCTACAAGAGACGCGATTATACCAGTGTCGTTAATGGGCGTAATCCGATAATCAATCATGAGTTTCTCGGGGACAATGTTGACGGACAGGATATAATAATAGTTGATGATATGATTTCATCAGGTGAGTCGATCCTTGACATAGCAAGAGAATTGAAGAACAGGAAAGCCAGGAATGTATACTGCGCTGTAACATACGGGCTTTTCACTGATGGTATTTCAGAGTTTCAGAAAGCCTATGATGACGGTATAATATCCAGGGTCCTATCAACTAATCTTATATACAGAATGCCTGAGCTTCTTACTTGTGAATGGTTTGTGGATGTTGATATGTCTAAATTTGTTGCATTGATAATTGACGCAATCAATCATGATGCTTCACTTTCAAGGCTTATGGATCCTACAACTAAGATCAAAGCACTTATTAATAAGAAATTCGGGGAAGATAATTAGTTATAAGGTCACTTTTTCCTTGCAAGATATAATATAAGGCTAAGAAGAGTTATCAACAGAACTGAAATTCCGGTTATTCTGAAAAACATATCATACTGATTACCGGAAGCGATCATAGCAGCAAGAACGACCAATCCCCCGATGATCAATGAAAGCAACAATTTACCTGCGAAAGAATAAGAAATGATCGTCTTGATATCACTTACCAGACCCGGTGATTTAGACGCTGATATGGTTTTCTTTCTGCTTTTAGCCATAGTTGCCTCCTGATTTGTGTCACTTATCAATGATAGCTTTTTCTGTTAATATAGACTTACATTATTTTATTTGATTATACAGATAATGCTCATAATAAACAACAAGGATGGTTTTCAATGCCTTTAGACGGTATAACTATAAACTTTTTCGCCAAAGAACTCGATAAGCGGTTCAACGGATCAAGAATTGAAAAAGTTTCACAACCTGACAGGTTTACAATAGATTTAAAACTAAGATCGCACGATCATTCAGATCTACTGAGACTCTGTTCGAATCCATCAGATCCATATGTTTCCGTCTCTGAAAATAGTCTTGAAAACCCTTCCGTCCCACTAAGATTCTGTTCAATATTAAGAAAATATCTTTCAGGTGCACGGATCACTGAAATCAAAGCAGTTGATTTTGAGAGGATTATTTTGATCAGGTTGAAAGCGTTCAATGAATTAGGCGATCAGACTGAGTTTTCTCTTGTTGCAGAAATAATGGGCAGGCACAGCAATCTTATTCTTGTTAACAAGTCTGATACTATTATCGACTCAATGATACATGTTGATTTCATGACCAGTAGAGTCAGAGAAGTTCTTCCGGCTCACCCTTATGATCTTCCGCCTTCTCAGAACAAGGTACTGCCGATAGAATTTTCTGCTGAATCAAATATCCGTAGCCTATGGGAAAAGAATCCTGATAAATTCCCCGAAAAGGTTATGATTGAAAATATTACAGGGTTTTCTCCTCTGATCTCAAGAGAGATAATTGAGCGCTCCGGTATAGAATCCAGAGCTAAATGCAGTTCAATGACATCATCTTCAATAAACGATCTTAATAAAACTTTACTCAGTGTGATAAATGAAATCAGTTCAGGCAAGATATGCCCAACCGTGATTTTTTCAGATCAGGACAGAAAGAACCCAAAGGATTTTCACGCCTTGCGTATGGTTTCATATCCATATACTAAGACTTATAATGACCTTATTTCAGCAATAACTGATTTTTACAGCACACGCGAGCTAAGTAAGAGACTCAGTAGTAGAAAACGATCATATATTGAAATAGTAGAAAGGAAAATTCGTAATTTTCAGAACTTGAAATCGATTCACATCAGTGATGTTGAGGATAGCAAAGAATACGAAAGAGACCGCCTTTTCGGAGATCTGATATACGCCAATATATTCAGGATAAAATCAGGAGATTTGTATCTGGAAGCGGAAGATTTTTCATCAACTGAAGATCGTTCTGTTCGAATTCCGCTTGACCCTATCCTTTCACCGTCTAGAAATGCACAGAATTATTACAGAAGATTCAGAAAGTTAAAATCCAAGCATGATATTGCCGGAAGATTTTTGAAACAAGAAGAAAGAACAATTGCGTACCTTGAGACATTTCTGATAACTATAGTAAATGCAGATAATGATGCTGATTTTGAAGCAATAGAATCAGAAATCAAAACAGTGCCATTACTGAGCCGGGCTTTTGAAAACAGCAGATCATCTTCTTTTGCAAGCAGAAACAATAAGCGCGCATCAATAACCGAAAATTCTGCAAATGGTCCGAGACGCTATATATCAACTGAGGGTATAGAAATTATAATTGGGAGAAATAATATTCAGAACGATAAGCTTACTTTTAAAACCGCATCTAAAACAGATATTTGGATGCATGTACATAACGCACCGGGAACACACACCATAATAAGAACAGCAAATGGTGAGGCTCCATCACGCTCACTTGAAGAAGCGGCCAAACTGACTGCGTGGTTCAGCAGAAAGGACATAAGCAGGGACACCAAGGCTATAGTTGACTACTGCAATGCCAAGTATGTTACTAAACAGAAAGGTAGTGAACCGGGTCATGTTTTCTACAGAAATTATGAATCCATAACCGTCTATCCGGAACTTCCATCAGGAGTCACGATCATTTCCGGATGACTCATCACTTTTCAGAGAAAAGAGTATCTTATCTTTAAAAGGTGAATTCTCCAGCGATTTTATACATCCACAGAATTTCTGGCGATATATACCCAGATCTCTCGCTTCCTTCTGCCCTTTTCTAAACCCTTCACGAAAGTCATAATAGTAAAACTCAACACCGAACTCCTTAGAGTACTTGTCTCCGGTTCTCATTATTGTAGAGTGATCCTGATAAATACTACCTAAAAGTGTTGTTGAAAACATATCGAATCCATTTTCAGAAGCATAAGAGGCTGTCTGCTTCAATCTAAGGTCATAGCACATTATGCACCTGCTGTCTTCAGGATAATTCATCCAGATCTCTTCCCGCTTTTCCGGTGTAGTATCATTACTGTCCGGATCTAAAATTACCAATGGTAAGTTAATAGTCTTAGAATACTCTGTTATCACTCTTTCCCTTCTTCTGTACTCCTCGATCGGATGAATATTAGGGTTGTAAAAAAACAGAGTTATGTCCAGATCGTATTCCTTCAAAATCTTATATGGATATACTGTACAAGGGGCACAGCAAGAATGAAACAAAAGCTTTTTCTTATTCATTTTCTTTCCTGTCTTTATTAAAATCATCCATGGTCATCTGTTGTTCCCTGTTGCTGATACCGGTATTTCCGTTTAAGGACTCCGGATATACGATACCTAAATGCTCCCATGCACTTCTTGTAAGGACTCGGCCGCGAGGAGTCTTAGTCAAAAACCCGCACTGCATAAGATATGGCTCATAAATGTCTTCTATCGTTACCGGGTCTTCGCCTGTGCTTGCAGCGAGTGTTTCAAGTCCCACAGGACCACCGTTATATGCGTCTATCATACAGCGCATTATTCTTCTGTCTATAGCATCAAGTCCCTTCATATCTATGTCCAAAGCTTTCAGACCAATTTCTGCTATATGAACGTCAATAACACCGGATCCTTTCACCTGAGCAAAATCCCTGAGTCTTTTCAGTATTCGAATTGCAATTCTTGGCGTTCCTCTTGCTCTTCCTGAAACCAGATCCAGCGCATCTTCGTCAATACCTATCTTTAGTATCATTGCGTCTCTTCGTAGTATGTCTTTAAGGTCTTTCGGTTCATACAAATCAAGTCTGTTGATTACTCCGAATCTGTCTCTTAGTGGTCCTGTCAGAAGACCGGCTCTCGTTGTTGCACCTATCAGTGTAAACTTAGGAATATCCAAACGTATCGATCTCGCAGAGGGGCCTTTACCGATAATGATATCCAGTCCAAAATCTTCCATTGCAGGATATAATATTTCCTCAACACTTCTATTCATCCGGTGTATTTCATCAATGAAAAGGACATCTCTTTCATTAAGATTAGTTAGTATAGCCGCCAAGTCTCCCGGTTTCTCTATCGCAGGACCTGTTGTTATACGAAAATCTACTCCAAGTTCATTGGCAATAATGCCGGCAAGAGTTGTCTTACCAAGCCCGGGAGGGCCATATAAAAGAACATGATCCAAGGGATCGCCGCGCTTTCTTGCTGCTTCGATATAAACTTTGAGATTATCTTTAACAGTCTTCTGACCATAAAACTCATCCCATAATACAGGGCGCAATGTCGCTTCATCTTTATCTAGATCCGTTACAGATGAATTAAAAATATTACCGTTGTCCTCATAATCTTCAAATGCCATATTTATACCGTCAAATCAATTCCTTCAAAGCCAGTTTGATAATTTGTTCTACCCCGATCTCATCATTATAAACAGCCGTAACAGCGCTATTAGCTTCGTTCACAGAATAACCAAGAACCACAAGAGCGCTGCAAGCTTCGTTGTATTTGGATCTCCCGGTTTCGGATGAAACGATGTCTCCGCCGGTAAGACTTCTGGCTGACACATTGTCAAATGATGCACCTTTGATCTTATCCTTAAGTTCAACAACGATTCTCTCCGCGCCCTTTTTCCCCAATCCCTTAACGCTGGAAAGTAAAGCTATATCTGATGAAACTACTGCTACTGCAAAAACCGAAGGTTCCAGAGTACCCGAGATAGCTCCTGCCAGCTTAGGTCCGACACCTGAAACTCCAAGCAACATTTCAAACACTGCAAGCTCCTCTTGTGTAGGAAATCCATACATAGCCACCATATCTTCTCTGACAACCATATATGTGTAAATGATTACATCCTGAGAACTGTCCGGGAGTCTTGAAATAAGCGGAAGAACACTGTTGATCCGAAAACCCAATCCGTTAACATCAAGAACAAAATGATCGCTTTTCTTGTATGCGATCCTCCCTTTCAGAAACGAAAACACTATTGATATCCTCCTATAGCTTCAAACGATCTTCTGTTGCCTGTATGAGCATGGCATATAGCTACTGCAAGAGCATCAGTCACATCGTCAGGTTTTATACAAGCTTTGATTCCCAACAACAATTTTACCATATAATCAATTTGTTTTTTATCCGCTCTTCCATATCCTGTAACTGCCATCTTGACTTGCAAAGGAGTATACTCATAAACACCTATACCTGCTTTTGCTCCGGTCAAAACTGCAACGCCTCTGGCCTGTGCGGTCCCGATCGCAGTTGTAGTATTTCTCGAGAAAAATAATTCTTCGATTGCCATTGCATCAGGATGGTACTTATTGCAAAGCATATCAAGTTTGTCTGCAATTTCCAGAAGCCTAAGTTCAAATCTCATATCCGATGGTGTAGTGATCGCTCCATACTCGATCACATTGAATTTCTTCTTTTCAAAAGCAATAACACAATATCCTGTTATTGCATACCCCGGATCCACGCCAATAATTATCATGTCATATCACTTTCGAAAACTTTAAGTATCATAGGTTTCAGCACGGGTTTTTCAACACTGATTTTAACAGAAGATCGAGCGATCCTGACAGCCTCTTCCGGAATATCAGCTAAATTATAGTGTAACGTCATAAATCTATCACCGACAGTAACTCTTTCCCCTGCTTTTCTGTGCATCACTATTCCAACAGAATGATCAGGATCATCATCCTGTGTCTTTCTTCCGGCACCAAGCTCCAGCGCAGAAATCCCGACTGACTGTGAATCTATAGCAAATATATACCCGCTTTCTTCAGCCTTGATATCAAATAGGTATTTAGATGAATTTCTGAATATCGGATATAAAGATGAGCCCTCGAAAGCTCCTCCCTGAGCATAAATAAAATCTCTGAACTTATTGTATGCTCTGCCATTGTTTATACTTTCCCTTGCATCATCAGCATATGAAACCTTTGGTCTGTATCCTGATAACTTCAACAACCCGGCTGAGAGTGCGACACACAACTCAGTAATATCATCTGGTCCTTTACCATTAAGAACTTCACAAGCTTCAATGACCTCAAGAGAATTGCCGATGTTTCTCCCAAGAGGTTGATCCATATCCGTAACCAAAGCCGTCATATTTCTTCCGGCCATATGTCCGATATCCATCATAGTTTCAGCTAATTCAAATGCTTTATCCGGAACCTTCATAAAAGCACCGCTTCCGCATTTTACGTCAAGAAGTATATTGGCTGCTCCTGAAGCTATCTTCTTACTCATTATACTTGCAGCTATCAAAGGTATAGAATCTATTGTAGCGGTAACATCCCTTATTGCATACAGTTTCTTATCAGCAGGAGCAAGGTCACCTGTCTGAGAAGAAATAGCGATACCAATATCTTGCACCTGACTAACAAATTCATCATATTTCAAAGAAGTTCTTAATCCTTTAACTGAATCAAGTTTATCAATAGTACCACCTGTATGGCCAAGACCTTTTCCGGATAATTTAGCAAACGGTATTCCTAAAGAACTGACAATAGGCCCAATTATCAGAGTACATTTGTCTCCCACTCCGCCGGAACTGTGTTTATCAACAACATTATGACTAATGGCTGAAAGATCATTTCTGCGACCTGAAGAAGCCATTGCTTCTGTAAAATAAAATATCTCATTTCTATCCATTCCGTTTATACATATGGCCATAAGAAGTGCTGAGATCTGATAGTCAGGAATACTATTGTCAGTTACTCCTCTGACAAAGAAATCGATCATTTCATTTGTCAAAGAACGACCGTTTTTCTTATGTTCAATAACATCATAAACCCGCATCGTCGCTGACCTGTTCAGAACTGACCGGTTCACTTGTTGCTATGGTAGGCTCGGGGGTAATTTCAATCGTAGGCTCAATTGCAGGTTCACCGGTAGGTTCACCGGTAGGTTCAGCAGAAGGCTCGGCAGTAGGGTCAACTGTGGGTTCTGTTGTTGGCACCGGTGTGATTTCCGGAGTCGGTTCATAAACGCCTTCTTTGAAAAATCTTATAGATTTAAAATCAAATGCTATAGCTTCTGTTGAACTGAAAGTTATCAATAAAACAGCAGAATCAAGATCATGATCACCCCAATCTATGCTGTAAATTTTCGACTCGTCAACCATGGAATAAAGAAAATCTTCATCTGTTCCCGGTTCATTCCACTCATCTGCAGGAATTTCATAGATATCAGAAACAAATATACTGTTTATTTCATTGTATTCCAATATCAATGAAAATTTAAAATCAGAAACTGCTCCTTGAGAAAATACCATCGCGTCAGCCCAATACTTTCCCGGACCTTGTTCAGTCAAAACGTCTGTAACGTCGATATAGTAAGAATTATCATCTTCCTGATACGGTAACCAGGCTTCGTTCTGATCATCAAGATCGGGATCGAATATAAGATCCATCGGAACAGGCGGTGTAGGTTCAGGAAGTATTTCGACCGTAGGTTCAGGCAAGTCCGAAGGAGAAGGTTCTACAGAAACTCCTGATGATACCTCAGAAGAATTTTCAGGCAGTGTTGGTTCAGGGGTCAGCCTCGGTGTAGGTATCGGGACATCAAAAGGCAGATGTGTAGGAATTGCAACAGGATCCTTTATATCGATATTATCAAGATCATTATGATTCATCGGTGAATATATTATCTGCTTAACCAGTTTCGCGATTATTGCTGTTCTTCTTGTTGATTTGTAACAGGTTGAAAGTGTTATTATCTTATCATCAGCTGTGACCGAAACATCATATTCAACATCGGATTCTTCAATCATTCTGTTAAGATAATCCAGATACTGATCATCACTCAGAAATCTTGTCTGGCGGTAATTATAATCCGGCTGACATAGAAATGTCGATATAACTTCATACTCAAGGCGTGTATTTAGAAGATCAATATAGATCGTAGAGTTTTCTCTGGATTTTTCATTTCCCCAATAATCTGTAAGATATCCAAACATACTCTTATTTCTCATTGCATGTCCATATATTACATAATTTCTATCAATGTTCAAAGGATCCTCATGATAAGGATCGTTGGATCCGTCCAAAAATATCGAACCGGCTTGTGAATCATTCTTGTTGAAATCTCTTCGCAAATAAAAAGAATTATCTCCGGAATATACCATTGGGAAATCTATGGGTTTCTCGAATCCGGGAAAGTTTATCCATCCGACAAAATCCGCATTCATGCTCTTGAGATCCGCATACTCGGCTAAGATACCATCCTTATTAAGATAAGAGTCAGTTCCTTTAAGAACTTCATAAGGAAGGTCAAGAACCGATTCATCGTCTATCTTTTCATTATTTTCTTTAAAGGGATTTTTACCTGTATCAGGTTTCAGGTCAACTACTTCAGCCATGTTCTTATCATCGCGCTGATATTGGTACAATTTATATATTAGTTGTCCTGCACTGTATATAAACACCGGAATAGCGATAGCTAAAACGACAAGTCTGACAGCGTCGCGTGAATCATGTGGCTTATATTTTACATACATCCTTTTCAACAATTCTTTGATTCTGTCGAATGTATTTTTCTTGTTTGATTTCATGTATAAACTCCTCCGAAATATTATAACACACGGGCAAGTGTATCTGAACCCGGGATATTATACGTATAACAGACAGATATGTTCGCAGATATTCGAAACAGAGTTGACAAGCATTTTCTATATAAGTATAATGTTCAAAGTTATCACAACAAACGCCTTTAGCTCAGTTGGTAGAGCAACTGACTCTTAATCAGTGGGTCCGGGGTTCGAGCCCCCGAAGGCGTACCAGAGAAGTCCGTTTTAACGGGCTTCTTTCATTCTTTAGAAAGAATGCTTCTTGCAGCTGCGACTCCGCTGGCAGCTGCCTGTGACAATCCCCTGGTAATGCCTGCACCATCACCAACAGCATACATCTTGGGGATCTTTGTCTCAAATTCTGAATTAAGCTCAAGCCTTGAACTATAAAACTTTACTTCCACCCCATATAACAAAGTATCATGATTTGCAGTACCCGGGGCAAGTTTATCCAGCATATATATCATTTCCATGATATTGTCCAGATGCCTTTTCGGAAGGACCAGACTCAAATCACCCGGAGTAGCATCAAGAGTAGGTTGAATAAAACCTTGATTAAGTCTGTGTTCATTAGTTCTTCTGCCGTCAATAAGATCACCAAATCTTTGAACAATTACTCCGCCGCCCAGAAGATTTGACAATGTAGCGATTCTTTTCCCATATTGATAAGGTTCCTTAAACGGAGAAGTAAACTTATTGCTTACCAATAGAGCAAAATTCGTATTCTGACTCTGAAGTCCGGGATCATCATAGCTATGTCCGTTTACGGTTATTATCCCGTCAGTGTTTTCTGTTACTACATAACCGTAAGGATTCATACAGAATGTACGGACAAGATCTTTATACTGTTTGGTCCTGTATTGAAGCTTTGCCTCATAAACAGCATCAGTAATATCTTTATATACTGCTGCAGGAACTTCAACTCTTACGCCTATATCTACCTGATTATTTATGAGATCCAGTGAAAGTCTTTTACATTGTCCGGAAAACCATTCAGCACCTGATCTGCCCGGAGCAGCTATCAAATAATCGCCCCAAAACTCACCTGACGATGTTTCGAGTACAAACCCATTGCATTCATTCTGTGATTTATCTATCGATATTACCTTAGTATTACAAATAAGTTCAAGTCTGTCCTTCAGCCAATCAGATTGAGCAGTCAGTAGTTCTCTGTTTCTTTCAGTTCCAAGATGTTTACAACGAGCATCAAGAAGGTGCAGATCAAAGCCAAGTGCCTTCCTTCTTATCTTGTCTGCTTCCGGGGTAAAGGTGGAATATACTTCCTCAGTTGCACCGAATTTAACATTTACCGCATCTACATACTCGATAAGCTCCATAACTTGTCTGTCCGGTAAATATTCATTCAGCCATCCACCGAACTCAGTAGTAAAATTGAATTTTCCGTCAGAAAAAGCACCGGCACCCCCGAATCCTCTCATTATCCCGCATGATCTGCAATTAATGCATTTCTCAGTTTTCTTATCAACGATCGGACAGGATCGTCTGGTAATGTCGGCACCCTGTTCTATTATCGCGACCTTAAGTGTTTTGTTGCCCGAAACAAGCTCATACCCGGCAAATATGCCTGCTATACCGCTCCCTATTATTATAACGTCATATTTTCTTATATCCGAT
>JAQVYV010000011.1 GCA_028708525.1 Eubacteriales bacterium | reverse complement strand
TCCACATCTTTGGAAAAGTAATATACACTCATAACATAAAATATACCAAAGAAGAAAACAACGAATGAAGTAGCACTCAAAACAAGTTCAAGAATAAGATTACTTATTCCGAGTGGTGACAGTATACCGTAAGTAAAATGGACAAATGTAACTGAAAGTCCTGCCATATATACGAAAACGATAGCAAGAAGCAGCGTCATACCTATCTTTTTCAACGGTTTCTTCCCTGATGCGCTGTCTCCGCTGATATCTGCACTGCTTATACCCTTTATCATTACTCTTGTTAGTATAAATATTCTTTTCATGACTTACTCCTCTGTATCACCTGTAAGTTCAAGGAACATAGATTCAAGTGAAGCATGGTTTCTTACCTCACCGCGCATTTCTTCAACAGTTCCATTAAAAAGGATCCTGCCCTTATCGATGATGGCAATATGATCACATACCTTTTCGGCAACATCCAGAACATGTGTCGAGAAAAAAACTGTTTTACCGTCATCGGCATGTCTTCTCATCATATCCTTTAACTGGAAAGATGATTTAGGATCCAGTCCTGTCATCGGTTCATCGAGTATCCAGTTCTCAGGATCATGAAGCAAAGCTCCTATAAGAATAAGTTTCTGTCTCATACCATGTGAATAACTCTGTATTCTGTCACCTAGAACATCCTCCAGTCCAAACTTCCGGGACAGATCTTTCATTCTTTCCAACCGGAGATCCGACGGAACATTATATATGTCTCCTATAAACTTCAAGTATTCAGAACCTTTGAGCCTCGGGAAAACATCCGGATCATCGGGAACATAAGCAAAACTTCGCTTTGCGTCAAGCGGTTCCTTCACGATATCATGACCGCTTACAAGAATATTCCCGGAATCCGGAGTTAAAATACCTGTTATCATCTTGATCGTTGTTGTTTTACCAGCACCATTCGGACCAAGAAATCCAAAGATTTTACCGTCAGGTATTTCCAAAGAAATATTATCGACCGCTTTGACCTTCCCATTATAACTCTTGGACAGATTCGTAATACTTATCATACTTCCTCCTTCAATTTAACGCATTTGAAAACCCTGTACCCTGATTTTATAGTCAGTGTTTCACAATTACCAAATAGACTGTTCAGTTTATCAGCTGAAGACGCTGCTCCCTGTTTCGTCTGTATAACAATATATGATTTACCGCCATTATTGAGATTCTCATAAATTCTATCATACATACTGAAAACAACATTCTTGCCTGCTCTTACCGGAGGATTAAGAAGTACAGTATCATACTTTGCATCAAATGACTCAGTCCCGTCAGCTTGCAGCACTCTAACAAATCTAACACTGTTACGCTCAGAATTTTTCTTAGCATATTCAACAGCTCTGCGATTGATATCTATCATCGTTACATCCAATTCCGGGAAAACTCTCTTAAGCACTACTCCGACCAGCCCGTAACCACATCCCATATCAAGGAGTGAAATACCTTTGTCTCTACCTGCCCGTCTCTCTTTAATATATGCATTAATCATAATGCTACTACCATGATCAGCCCGCTTCATGGAAAAAATCCCGCTGTCTCCATTAAAATCGAACCCGATCCCTTCAAATCTGCAGGTAAAACTTGTCGGAGCATGTTCCGATAACGGTTCTTTCTCAAAGTATTGACCTGTATTACTTTTCATGTGTGTCACCGAAACTCATATCGCGCTTACCGTCATTTCCGAAAATATTAGTCCTTCTCAGGGCCTGATATATAGGTAATCCAACGGCATAAGTTACAACTATCTCTCCTAACCCGACAGATAGTACCGACACCGCCATCAATGTAAGAAATCCGGCTCCATCCATCCCGGGCATCGTTATAACAAAAGGAAGATATCCGCCAACTATCAGAGCATTAAAAAACACTGTAGGAAGCGGAAGCAGGAACAACCTGAGTAATTGTCTCTTACTATCAAGAGTTTTCCTCGCTATCATATATGTCACCAGCGCAGCCATAAATGTTGCCAATCCGCCGAAGAGTATATCTATGATGCCGAATCCACCAAGGAGATTGGCTATAACGCACCCCGTATATAATCCGGGAATAGCAGCAGGGGTAAAAGCAGCCAGCATCATAAGTGCCTCTGATATCCTGAACTGAACTGCCCCATAACTTATAGGAGCGAAAAGGAGTGTTACTGCCGCATAAAGCACCGCAATAACTGCTGCATATGCAATATATCTTGTGTTGATACGCATGTCAGACCTCTGTAAGGAGGAACAATGTCCGGCCTTCGATCCGATAATCCCCAAAATTTGCAGGAATAAAGAATGTATCACCTTTTTCGAAGTACTCAGTTTCGTTGTTATATCGGATCACACCTCTGCCATCCAGAAAAGTAAGAGCGTGAAACGATTTCTCTCCTGCCGTAAATACAACTGCAGAGTTCTCAGATTTAGTAGTGTGCTCGTAAACTGAAAAGTATTTACATGAAACAAGCAAGCGGGCATAACCATACTCTTCTTCTGTTCTGAGACCCTGACTTGATCCATCAAAATGTGAAGCCTTGAAGTTCGAAATATCAGCTGCTTTATCGATGTGCAGATCTCTTGGGTTTCCATCATCTCCCCTGCGATCATAGTCATAAACTCTGTATGTAACATCAGAGTTCTGCTGTATCTCAGTAATGATAACATCCTCACAAATAGCATGTACCGTACCTGGTTCGATCAGGAAAACATCACCCTTTTTAACCGTGATCTTATTAAGAAGTCCGACAATACTATTATTGTCTATAGATTTTCTGAACAGTTCCTCATCAATGTCTTCTCTGAAGCCACAGAGTATGCTTCCCGTTGGTCCCGCCTCGGCAATGTACCACATCTCTGTTTTACCAAGATCGCCTTCATGAGCAAGAGCATATCCATCACCCGGATGTACCTGCACAGACAGTTTCTGCTTTGGATCTATCAATTTAATAAGTATCGGGAATCTTTCTGCCTCTTTGAAATTTCTTCCAAGACACCCGGTTCCCCATATCCCGATCAATTCAGAAAGCCCGATACCTTTTAGTGGTCCGTTATTTGCTACACTTTCGCCATTTCTGTGTGCCGAAAGTTCCCAGCTTTCAGCAGTCCTTGAATACGGTGAAGGTTTACTCCATTCCTCTGCCAGCTTATTCCCACCCCAAATATAGTCCTTAAAAGCAGGAAGCATTTTAACAGGATACAAAATGATTTCTCCTGTGTCCACGTTTTACCTCTTTAATGCCAGCATCGAAGCACCGATTATTCCTGCTTCATTACCAAGCTTTGCCTTCATGATCGGTGGTGTCGGGACTCTGTTTCCGCCATATAAACTCTGTGCTACGAATTCCCTTAAAGGAATAAATAAATAGTCTCCTTCATTGCATATGCCTCCTCCGATAAGAAAAACCTCAGGTCTGAAAATATTCATCATATTAGCTATTCCTTCAGAAAGATAGCGAATATAATCGTATACTACTTTCAATGCCAGCGGGTCATTCTTTCTTGAAGCCTCAAAAGCAGTTCTTCCGCTAATTCTGGTAATATCATGACCAATCATGTCCCACATCAACGTACTCTTACTTCTGGCCAATGCTTCAGAAGTCATTCTGATAAGACCTGTAGCGGAAGAATAACATTCCCAGCAGCCTCTTCGTCCGCATGTACACTGCGGTCCGTCGACACTGATCACAGTATGCCCCAGTTCAGCACCGGCTCCGTGTTCACCCTCATATATCTTTCCGTCGATTATTATTCCACCGCCAAGACCTGTTCCAAGAGTAATAAGAATAACATTCTTCAATCCTTTAGCCGCACCTGTGTCTGCCGTTTCTCCAAGAGCTGCACAGTTCGCGTCATTACTTATAAACACAGGCAGATCGATGTGTTTCTGCATTTCATCCCGCATCGGTGTATTATCGAAGTTGATATTGTTTGTGTAAATAACTATTCCGTTTGCTGAATCGACAGTACCGGGCGATCCGATCCCGATACCCTCAGTATCAGAAGGTGATATACCGGATATCTCACAAGCTTTCTCGGCAGCAAAAGCCATATCGGCAATGATCTCAGTATAATGCCTTCTTGGATTAGTCGGCACATTGTATTTAGAAACTATTCTGCCGGTACCGTCAACGACTCCTGCTGCAATATTCGTTCCTCCAAGATCTATACCTATCGTATACTTATTGTTATCCATATCATCCTCCATAAATCACTTTCTAAGCCCTGATTTCACTGCTTCTAAAACTGCTTCAACAGCTTCATCTGCTGAAAATTCAGACATCTGACCTGTTGATCGGATCTTAAGTTCAACTACCCCTTCGGAAGCTTTTCTTCCTACTGTAATCCTTAAAGGTATACCTATAAGTTCATTATCCTTAAACTTTACTCCGGGTCGTTCATCTCTGTCATCAATGAGGACTTCGATCCCGGACTCTTTAAGCTTATTGTAAATATACTCGGCAATATCCATCTGGACTATGTCTGAAACCATCACCGGTACCACCGTCACTTGATAAGGAGCCAGTGCAATAGGCCAAATAATTCCATTTTCATCATGATTCTGTTCAATGACAGCAGCCATGGTCCTGTTAAGCCCGATCCCATAGCAGCCCATGATCATTGGGCGTTCGTTGCCCTCTTCGTCCAGAAACACACAGTCCAACGCCTCAGAATACTTAGTTCCGAGTTTAAAAATATGTCCTACCTCGATCCCTTTGCAGATACTGACAACTCTGCCACATGACGGGCATATATCACCTTTCGTTATATTACGGATATCCGCCACTGTATCAGGCTTAAAATCTCTTCCCATATTAACATTTACAAAGTGGTAAGAGGTTTCATTCGCCCCTGCTACAAGATTGACGGCTCCTTCTATTTCTCTATCACAAATTATCCTGATTTTCTTCTTAAGTCCGCAAGGTCCTGCAAAACCCACCGCTGCACCTGTTATCTCCTCAACATCGGCACTACCTGCCATCATAAGCTCGTTACATCCCAGAAGATTGGCAAGCTTTGTTTCATTTAGTTCTCTGTCACCTCTTACTATTGCCATGACATGAACTCCGTCAGCGGAGAAAATAAGGGATTTGGCAAAACGCTCAGGCAATAAGCCGAGATTCTCCATTAATTCTTCTATTGTTCTGGAATCAGGAGTATAAACTTTCTCAACCGGAAGTATCACAGTTCGAGGATCGTCTTTATAAGAAGGAATACATTCTGCCTTTTCATCATTTGCCGCATATCCACAAGAATCACAGAATGCTATTGTTGCCTCTCCGACGTCCGATTTCACCATATACTCCTGTGAACCGCTTCCTCCCATTGCTCCTGAATCCGCTTCAACGGCAATATAATCTAATCCGCATCTGTCGAAGATCGCACAGTACGCCTCAGCCATTTTCTCATATGAAACATCAAGTCCCTTAGTATCGCGATCAAAGCTGTAAGCGTCCTTCATTACGAACTCTCTGCTGCGCATCACCCCGAAACGCGGTCTCTTCTCATCCCTGTATTTATGCTGGATCTGATACAATGTAACAGGAAGTGCTCTGTAAGAACGGATCTCATTTCTGACTGTCTCAGTAAAAGGTTCCTCATGCGTTGGACCTAAGCAGAATTCTCTACCGCTGCGATCCTTAAGTCTGAACATCTCAGGCCCGAAAACATCCCATCTGCCCGACTCTTTATATATTTCCGCAGGAAGTATCGCAGGCATTATTATCTCCTGAGCACCTGCCCGGTCCATTTCTTCACGTATTATCGCTTCTATCTTCCTGAAAGTACGGTAACCCATCGGAAGATATGAGTAGACCCCTGAAGCGATCTTCCTCATAAGGCCTGCTCTCAACATAAGCTTGTGGCTTACGATCTCGGCTTCAGCAGGCACTTCTCTTTGGGTTGGCATGAACATTGAAGATAATCTCATCTGATCTCTCCCCGGTTTATTTCTTAGAGCAAATTGCTTCAGTAGCCATAGCAATAGCCAGTTCTTCATTTGTAGGAATCATGAGTATGGTCGTATTGGAATCATCCGTAGATATCACCGCTTCGACTCCTCTTGCCTTATTCTTTTCGGTGTCAAGCTTCATTCCCAGAAATTCCAGTCCGGCAATAATATTAGCCCTCACTCTATGAACGTTTTCACCGATCCCGGCAGTAAAAACAACTGCATCCAGTCCGCCCATCGCTGCAGCATATGCACCAATAAACTTCTTGCATTGGTATTCAAACATCTGAAGTGCAAGCTCAGCTCTCTCATTTCCTTTCTCTGAAGCATCTTCCAGATCTCTGAAATCACTGCTTACACCGGAAATGCCGGCAACTCCGCTCTTCTTGTTCATAAGATTATCGATACCTTTCGCATCAAGCCCTTCCTTCTGCATCAGAAAAGTAACAATAGCAGGATCTATATCACCGCATCTCGTTCCCATGCAAACTCCGGCCAGAGGTGTCAGTCCCATTGATGTATCTATACACTCACCATGCTTTACTGCAGCTATGGATGAACCATTACCCAAATGACACGTCACAAGTTTCAGCGAAACAAAAGGTTTTCCCAGAAGTTCTGCAGCCCGTTTGGCTACATAAGCATGTGATGTTCCATGAAAACCGTATCTTCTGACTTTATGTTCTTCATATACTTCATACGGTAAAGCATACATAAAAGCTTTCGGTGGCATGGTCTGATGAAATGCGGTATCGAATACGGCTACCTGCGGGATATTAGGCATGGCAGCTTCACAAGCTTCAATACCGGTTATATTGGGCGGATTATGAAGCGGAGCCAAAGGTATACATGCCTTAATTGCGACCTTTATTTCGGGAGTGATCAAAACCGAAGTCGAGAATTTCTCCCCGCCATGTACTACCCTGTGACCCACCGCTTCGATTTCTTTAAGTGATTTAATAACTCCTGTCCCTTTATCGGTAAGTACTTTTATGACAGCTTTGATAGCATCAGTATGATCAGCAAGAACTACAGGAATAACTTTGATTTCCTCGCCATTTCTTGAATGTTTGATGAAAGAGTTGTCCAAGCCTATCCTGTCAGCATTTCCTTTAGCAAGAACCTCTCCTGACTTGGTCTTAAGCAATTGGTATTTGAGTGATGAACTCCCGGCGTTGATCACGAGAACTTTCATTGATTATTCCTTCTTTCTGCGAATTTATCGCTATTATTTACATCGATTGGACAACTGTTATCGCAGCTACACCAACAATATCCTCAGCACTGCATCCTCTCGAAAGGTCATTTACGGGTTTAGCTATTCCTTGTGTGACAGGACCATAAGCCTCCGCCTTAGCAAGACGCTGAGCCAGTTTATACCCAATATTACCGGCATTAAGATCAGGGAAAACAAGAGTATTAGCTGTTCCTGCGACGGTGCTGGAAGGTGCTTTGGATTTACCGATCGAAGGTACGATCGCAGCGTCTAACTGCAATTCTCCGTCAAGTTTGATATGCGGAGCCTTTTCCTTGGCGAGACGTGTCGCTTCTATAACTTTATCTACCAGCGGATCAGAAGCGCTTCCGTGTGAAGAAAAAGACAGCATCGCCACCCTTGCTTCTCTCTGAGTCAGTTGTTCATATGAGGCAGCCGATGAGATCGCTATCTCCGAAAGCTCGTCAGCGTTAGGATCCATTACAAGCCCGCTGTCAGCGAAAAGAAATGTTCCGTTATCTCCGTATTCGCAATCAGGTACTACTATCATGAAGAATGCCGATACGAGCTTTGTCCCGGGGGCAGTCTTAAGTATCTGAAGAGACGGCCTGAGAGTATCGGCAGTGCTGTGGATCGCGCCTGAGACCATACCATCAGCATCTCCCTTCTTGACCATCATGACTCCGAAATAGTTCTCATCTTTAATGATCTCACGGGCTTTCTCCTGAGTCATCCCTTTGTTCTTACGCAATTCATAGAATGTTTCAGCATAATCTGTCCTGCGCGGATCTGTTAACGGATCTGCAAACGCAGCTCCGGAAAGATCAATATCAGGTGCGAAAGCCTTAATGATCTCTTCATTCCCGACAAGGACGACTTTCGCTATTCCCTTGTCCATTATCATCTTCGCTGCTTCCAGAACTCTGCGGTCACTTGATTCGGGCAGAACGATGGTTTTCCCCGCAGTTCTCGCTCTTTCAATTACTGAATCAATAAAACTCATAATACACCAACCTTTATTTAGATAACATTTTAGCCATAAGTATTATACTATTAATCACACCAATGGCAAACCGGAAAAGTATATATTTTTGCATAGAAATCAATACAAAGCTTTCAATGCCAGTATCGAATCTGTTGAGTCCGCTTTGATATTTCCATCAGGATACTCAATAAATGTCAGCCCGAATATCTTGCTTGTATAACTAGTTGCTGTGTTCCAGAATATCCTGTCGATACAGAAATCATATGTGCTTCGGTCACCTTTGATCCGGGCCAACCTGGCCATGCAGGCGTATGAGATTATCGATTCAGCAGATGTATACGGAGCTCCTGTCAAAACTGCGTATCCTGTATAAAACGCTCTGTGATTAAGCAGATTTTCCTTGTAAAATGAATATGCGGTTTCCGGAAAAGCATCTGCTTCAGCTAAATGCAGAGCTATCATGAGTTGTCGTTCCATATCGAAATATGCTGCTTCGGAAACAAATGCCGCGTATCCATTACTGTCAGGATAATACGCTTCATTATAGAACACTCCGGGATGGTACAGGATCGATTTACTAATGACGTCAAGGCTATTTTCGTAAACATCGTTCCAAACAGGATCCAGTTCACAAAGAAGGCTCAGTGCGTAAAGATCGACCTCAGATATATCAACTGCATTCAATTCATCCCTGATATCAGCCTGCTCCGGTGTCGCATCAGCTGCAGGCTTAGGAGTAGGAGTCGCTTCAAAATCCGGTGTAGGTGTGTCTGCAGGTATGATTATCGATAACTCGGGTGGAGGTATTTTATCAACGGAACATAAAGGGTAAAGTTTCTTCTGTAGAGAATTAGCCATATCATAATATTTTATATTGTCAAAGACCGAGTATCCCTCGAGCAATACCCTGCAATAGCGGATACCTGAATTAACAGAAAATCCATTATTTTCTGTATAAGTAAAGCTTGCATTGATCTTTTCAATCAGAGACTCATATGCCTTTCTGTCTTTTCTTTCCGCCATAAAACTCAGCAGCTCGACCTGATCGGAAAAGAGTACCCTTTCAGATCTTGAAAGCTGTCTCTCAGTTGTGGAAAACGGTAGAAAAAGATACTCGGAAACCAGTCCATCACTCATCGATCTATTTATTACACCGATCCTCATCAGATCAGCATTTTCGTCCATTGATCGGTCAAATCCTTCATAAGAACTTCCCGGAAATTTCACATCGATATCCGGATATTCTCTTTTATCAAGAACTTTAAATAAAATGTATCCTCCTGCAGTCAGCAGTATGATAACTACAACTGAGACAAATATGATAAATACTATCGAACGCTTGCCCATTCACTTCTCTGCTTTCCGATTTTATCCGAGAATACCCCGATAATTATAGCACATTAGCCTCTTAAAGGTTATAATGTGAAACCATGAAGGTAGTATCTGTAATAGCCGAATATAATCCGTTCCATAACGGTCATCTTCACCAGATAAATCAGATCCGTGAGAGATTCGGCCGGGACTGCGCCATCATTTCAATAATGAGCGGCAACTTCGTTCAGCGCGGAGGACCTGCGATCCTTGACAAATGGACCAGAACAGAAACTGCGATCGCGAGCGGGATCGATCTCGTAATAGAATCACCTGTCGTATACGCTACAGGAAGCGCGGAGGTTTTTGCATACGGAGGCGTAGCAGCAGCCAGGGCTGCAGGAATATGCTCTCACCTGGTTTTCGGCTCAGAATCAGGAGAACTGCGACCGCTTGAAATGATCGCGGATCTGCTCAATGATGAACCCGAAGAATATCGAAACTTTCTTAAGACGCATCTTGACGAAGGAATGTCATATCCTGTTGCCCGTTCATTAGCTTTATATGAATTCACATCCGATCCAACGATCAGAGATACTATCTCATCTCCGAACAACATTTTAGCTGTAGAATATCTTAAGGCTATCAGGAAATTAAACTGCGAAAATCTCACACCATTCACATTTAAGAGAGAAGGTGCGGAATATAATGATGATGATTATGACCCTGACATCCATCCCAGTGCATCAGCAATAAGAAGGATATTCGCTTCAGATGATCTAACATCCGCAGATCTGATGCGGTCTTTACACACTGCAATGCCATCATCTTCACTATCTCTGCTTACCGATTCATACAGGAAAGGAAACTGTATCCGGTCAACCGGATCATTCAGTTCGGAGATCATCACAAGACTTCTTGCGTCCTGCGGACCGGAGCTTTCAGCATATGCAGGAATGATCGAGGGTTTGGAAAACAGACTGATCGGTCTGGTTCGATCCGGCAGTCTTAATGGCTCAGATGTCGAAGAACTTGTTCGTGCAGGAAGCACCAGACGATATCCGGGATCGACTGTCAGGCGTGCGCTATTTTCAATGTTGCTTGGTATAACATCTGAGGACAGGAAGATTGCTTCTCTGCCCGTTGCCCCTTATTATCTGCGAGTCCTCGGGTTCAATAAGAAAGGCAGATATCTGCTTAAATTGATGCGCAAAACAGCCAAATGCCCCGTGATCACCCGCTGCTCTGATTTCAGAGAATTTCCGGCAAATGAGGAAAACCGGAATCTGCTGAGAGTAGCATCGCTCGACATTGCAGCTACTGATATCTGGTCTCAGAAAACATCAGGTCAGTGCGGCCGGGATTTCAGTACTCCACCCATTTCATTTCCCCGATGACCCAAGCAGTCAGCTCACTGAGAGAAGGATGTATGACCATCGATCTCATTATCGGTTTTAATGAACCCTGTTCGGATATTTTATCTTCATTGCGGTTACGCTTGAATGCCCTGGACCTGTCTGCTATGCAAGAACATCCGGCATTCATAAGATAAACATACGGTTGTATGAGTACAGACGCCTGGTCACCAACGATATGAGCTCCAAGTATATTCAGTTCTTTATCCGCGATAAGTTTAACAAACCCATCATCCGGTTCCCCGCGTTCATACCCGCCGGCAAATCCCTTAGCTATAGATGAGTAGTGCTTTATTCCGATATACAATCCGTCCCTTCCTTGTCTGGCCTGTTCTTCTGTCATTCCTGCATGAGCTACCTGCGGATTTGTAAAGACTGCCCAGGGAACACTGTCATAACTAACTTTCTGTAATGTTGCATAGGGATCGAAAATATTGTTAACTGCGATTTCCGCTTCGTAATTAGCTTTATGTCTGAATTGGAATTTTCCGTTTATATCTCCCAATGCCCAGACACCATCAACCGATGTCCTCAGATGCCGGTCTGTTATCACCCACCCCCGGTGGTCTGTCTCAATACCGGTATTTTCAAGTCGTAGCTCCTTGGTATTAGGTATGACTCCGGTGGCGACCATTATCTCACTGCTCTTAACAACTGTCTGATCCCCGGTCATTAAGTCAGATATGAATAATCTCTTGGAGCCGTCAGAAGTTTTCTCACAACGTGAAATTTCAGCCGAAGTTATAACACTTATCCCCGAACGCATCATCGATGCTTCAACAAACGAACTTATTTCAGGCTCCTCCAAAGGCAATATTCTGTTCTGACGCTCGATCAGATACACTTTGACTCCAAATGCTGAAAAAACGTGTGCAAATTCAGCACCGATGGCACCGGCTCCGACAATAGCGATACTAACCGGAAGCTTTTCCGGGAAATCCTTTCCGAAAAAGGATTCTGACGTTATATATCCTGCTTCTTCCAAGCCGTTAACCGGTGGTACGAATGTTCTTGCTCCCGGACACAGTATGATTATATCCCCATGCAGTTCAGGGGAAACTGAACCATCCGGATATCTGACTTCAATACATTTATCTGAACAAAATCCGGCAGTTCCTTTATAAAGATCAACTCCTTCAGTCGAGTTAACAGATTCTTCAATTCCAATATTGTTATCTATCTGGCTCCACATCCTCCGGGATATCATTTGCCAGTCGACTCCTCTGATCTCACAGTCAACACCATACTTTGCAGCATGAGCAGCACTTCTTACCATATCCGCAGGTGCTACCAGCACTTTAGAGGGTATGCACCCCTTAGTAAGACAAGTGCCCCCAAGTTTTGCCTCTTCTATTAGAGCGCACGACATTCCGTTAGCGATCGCAGCATCAACAAATGTTAACCCGACTCCTGCTCCGATAATTATCACATCATAGTTAAGCATATAAACCTCCGCTCACTTTTCAATATGAGTTCAGCATATCAAGACTTGCCCTGATTATCCCTGTTCTTATATTCTTTTCAATGGCCTCATAATTTTCTTTATTGCAGAAAACAGCCATTCTCTCATCAAAGCCACCGTTGATTATTATGAGTCTGTTCTTTGGGTAATATCTGGCTTTTCTGATATCCTGCCATCTGATTTTCATCACCTGTCTGCTATATGCTATCTGACCGCTTTGTACAGACACAAAATTACCTCTAAGATACCCAAAGAATACCAGAAACATCATTATTGAGCGGTTTTTTATTGTTTTGCCGGGTAAAGAATAATTAACGATGCCTTCAATATCGATTATATACCCCGGTGCATTCTTCCCTACAAACAAAGCCAGCCAAAACAGAATTGTCAGCACTAGAAGTATTCCAAGCATTATGAGAGCATAACCCTCACCGGTTCCTTTCAACCTACCGTCAGAACGGTAAATCAGATATCCTGCTGCGGCGAGAAATGGCACGATCGCAGCAAGCACCGGACGTGTGACCAATCTGTTTCTTATCATTGGAACCTTGCATTCCCACTGTAGTCTTTCCATCATAAACCTCTTCTTCCGCTCTATTATATAACAAAAACTCTATTTACTTAAGAGCTCGCATCGTATATGATGTGACTTATGAAAACTTTCATTGTTGATGATAAATACGATTCAAGAAATCTGTTAAGGGTGATAACAGGAAATTATCCTGTTCTTGAAATGCCCATCCTCAGAAAAGCACTGAGAAACAGAGATATAAGACTAAACGGGAAAAGGATCAGAGAAGATCAGAAGGTCCGTTCAGGAGACGAAGTGACTCTGTTCATTCCGGACGAGGTTTTTGAGAAGCACAGAGAATCAGTCAAGCCTTCCTCAGGAGGTGCATATAATGTTACTTACAGCGATAACCACCTTATCGTAGCAGTAAAGAAACCGGGACTCGCGGTACATTCCGGCAAGGGTATTGAAGGCGGTTCTCTGGTGGATCTGGTCCGTAATGAATTCGGAAGCGATAACATCAATTTATGTCACAGGATCGACATGAACACAGGAGGACTTGTTCTTCTGGGTCGTGACAAGAAAACTTTATCTGACATATCTGCAGCAATAAAGAACGGGATCCTGACCAAGAGATACCGCTGTCTTGTAAGAGGTGTGCCGGATGCAGGTAAACCTGTAGTTTGTACAGACAAATCAAGAATGTTTGAGATAAAAGCGTTTCTTGAGAGGAGCAGAAAATCCGGAGAAGTATTCATCCACAACTCAGAACATCCGGGAGATTTTGAAATCATAACCAGATACCGTATTTTGAACCAATACGATAAAGCAGGTCCCGACGGTGAACCGGTAAGCGAACTTGAAGTAGAGCTGGTTACCGGACGCACTCATCAGATAAGGGCACATCTGGCTCATCTTGGCCATCCTGTACTTGGCGATGGTAAATACGGAAGAAACTCATACAACCGGTTCTTTAGAGACACACACGGAGACCTGCGCTATCAGCAACTCTGGGCAACATCCCTGATTTTCGGAAATATGAGTTTCTCTTCAGAACTTGCTCATCTGTCCGGCCGTGTTTTCAAGTGCAAGGCCGAATTTGACATCGATTTCTAAGCTTTTCTAATAACGACTTCATCATCCTCTGCAATAACTTTAGCTGAATCACCATCTGCAACTATCCCGTCGAGCATAGCTTCAGACAATTTGTCTTCGATATTCGACTGGATGACTCTTCTTAGTGGCCGGGCTCCGTAAGAGGGATCGTACCCCTTTCTTGCAAGCAGTTCCATGGCTTCATCAGTAAATTCAAGCGCTATTCCCGTTTCCTTTATTCTGATCTTCAGATTATCCAGCATAATTCTGACTATTTTCATCATGGATTCTTTATTAAGCATATGGAAGAAAACAATCTCATCTATCCTGTTGATGAATTCCGGATTGAAGGTCTTTTTAAGTTCATCAGTCACCATACCTTTAGCTTCACTATAACTTCTTCCTCCATACATTCCTTCATCGACTTCTTTGCCTGATTTCTTCTTATCATCATTTAGCGACGGGATCTCAAATCCTATCTTTCTGCCTTGAGAGCCTGTGAGCATACGCGCGCCTACATTTGATGTCATGATTATCACTGTATTCCGGAAATCGATCGTCCTTCCCTGACCATCAGTCAATCTGCCGTCCTCAAGTATCTGAAGCAGCGCGTTGAAAACATCCGGATGCGCTTTCTCTATCTCGTCGAAAAGAACTACCGAATAGGGCTTCCTCCTGACCTTCTCTGTCAATTGTCCGCCCTCATCGTATCCGACATAACCCGGCGGAGATCCTATAAGCTTGCTGACATCGAACTTCTCCATATACTCAGACATATCAAGTCTGATCAACATATTTTCTGATCCGAACATAACTTCAGCAAGAGCTTTCGCAAGCTCAGTCTTCCCGACTCCGGTGGTGCCAAGAAATATAAATGAACCCGTAGGACGCTTCGGATCTTTAAGCCCCAATCTTCCTCTTCTTATAGCTTTAGCGACAGCTTTAACAGCTTCATCCTGTCCAATGATTCTTTTATGCAGCTCCTCTTCGAGGTTCTTAAGTTTTTCGGAATCGGTTTCAGTCAGTTTATTAACAGGTATGCCGCTCCAATCAGAAACAATATCTGCTATGTCTTCAGGTGTAAGTATGTTTTCTTTAGTTTCCTGGTGCTGTTTCCACTTTTCTCTCTCATTATCTAACTCTTCTGTCAAACTGATTTCTTCAGTCCTCAATTTTGCCGCTGATTCAAAGTCCTCACGCTCCGCTGCTGCCTTTTTCTGTGCAGAAATCTCTGAAAGCTTCTGCTCCAGATCTCTGAAATCTTCAGGTTCAGTAAAAGATCTCATTCTTTTTCTTGAAGCAGCTTCGTCTATCAGATCTATCCCCTTGTCCGGCAAAAATCTATCTGTTATATATCTCACAGAAAGCTTCACCGCTTCTTCAACTACCTGATCAGGTATTTTGACATTATGGTGTGCCTCGTATTTATCTTTGATCCCCTTAAGGATCAGGGCTGCTTCATCAGGCGTTGGCTCGCCCACAGTCACGGGTTGGAACCTTCTTTCAAAAGCCGGATCTTTCTCAATACGTTTCCTGTATTCGTCTATCGTAGTAGCACCAATTATCTGGAGTTTACCTCTTGCAAGCATCGGTTTCAGTATATTGGCTGCATCCATTCCGCCTTCTGCGTTTCCGGCTCCTATGACAGTATGCAATTCATCAAGAAAAAGCACCGTATCACCGGATTCAACTGCTTCACCAAGAGATTTCTTGAATCTCTCTTCAAACTCACCTCTGTACTTAGCACCTGCTATCATACCCGCAAGATCCAATGAAACCAGTCGTTTACCTTTGAGTATCTCAGGAGCAGTACCTTGTGCGATTTTCTGAGCAAGTCCCTCTGCAATTGCTGTCTTGCCGACTCCGGGTTCACCTATCAGACAAGGATTGTTCTTGGTCCTTCTGCAAAGTATCTGCATAACTCGCTCTATCTCTTTCTCTCTTCCGATGATCGGATCAAACTCACCTGCCAGAGACGCAGACGTAAGGTCTCTTCCGTATTTATCGAGCGTAGGAGTTTTCGATCTGCTTTTACCTCCGGATTTTTTACTCTTTGCGGCATACTTCTTTAGATTGCTGTTTATATCATCTATTTCAGGATCATCAGCATCCTCATCTATCTGCTCTTCTTGAGAGAATGATCCGTGCTCTCCTCCTGAAGGAGTAGTAAAAGCCATCAATTCACCATAAATAGCTCTGACATCGATCCCGGCAGCCGCCATGATCTTAAGAGCAACATTGTCACCTTCACGAATTATTGCCATTAGAAGATGTTCAGGCTCTATAACGTTTTGTGCTGAATTCTTAGCAGCGAGCGCAGATATCTCCAGAACTCTTTTCGTGCGCGGAGTAAAAGACTCAACTACTTTATTTATATCTACATCAGGATCCGCCGTTATTTCTTCATTAACAGATTTACCTGAAACCTGAGCCAGGGCATTGACCATGATATCTTCATTTAGTCCTGCCTTCTCAAGAAGCTCAAATGCTTTGTTTTCTCCTTCTGATAGTATTCCATATAATAAGTGTTCTGTCGCTGTATAGTTCAATCCTGTCTTGACCGACACCTCATAGGCATTCTTGATCACCATAGCGGTCCTGTCTGAAAATCTTATCATCATAATCTTAAACTCCTTCCATTTCTCTCTGTACCAGCAACGCTCTTGCTTTGTCCCTTTCCGGTGGTTCCATTATCCTGCCTTCAGATTTCTGAATATTCGCCGGACCAATAGAAGACATTATTCTATTGAAGTTCACTTCATCAGGTTTATCTATTATACCCAAAGCCTTACCAAGTCTTACTTCGGAAATAAGCTGCAATGTTTCCTCAGAAGACAGTTTTCTTGCATACTTCAAAACTCCGATCGCCCTGAATATCCTGTCCTCAATCAAATCAGGACTTTTAGAACTTAACTGTTTCCTTGCTGTCCTCTCCTGCTCGGCGATATGTGATATCAGCTTCTTCAGATCGACTATCAGCTCTTCTTCACCAAGCCCCAATGTTATCTGATTCGATATCTGGAACATACTTCCCTGCACGCTGCTATGTTCACCATAATAACCTCTAACCGAATAACCCATTTTACGTATCTTTTCAACCACGGTCCCGGCTTTCTCAGTCATAGTAAGAGCAGGCAGATGCATTATCACCGATGCACGCATACCTGTACCTGTATTACTCGGACAGGCTGTTGTAAAACCATACTTTTCACTGTACCCTACCTGTAAGGTTTTCTCCAAATGTATAGCTATATCAGAAGCTGCTTTATATGCCTCTTCGAGCTTCAATCCCGCCTCCATAGCCTGGATCCTTATATGATCTTCCTCGTTTATCATTACTGAAACTGATTCATCGTCACTGATATAAGCATATCTGACCAATCCCGGATCTGTCAGTTCCTCGCTGATCAGATGCCTCTCTACCAAAGCCAATTTATCTTCGCTTCCCAACTCGGACATTTCAAGTGTTCTGAACTTCCCTTTACTGTGATCCGTCCTTTGTTTTAGAGAATTCAGAACTTCCTTTCCAAGTTTAGCTGATGCTTCTCTGGTCATTCTGTTGGGGAAAGGATATCCTTGAAGGTTTCTTGCAAGCCGTATTCTGCTGCTCAGAATAACATCACTTTCAGGACCTTTATCAATATACCACTTCATACCGATCCTCCTTCGGAAGTTTTATCATCATTCGGCAAAACTTCTGATTCTCTCATTTCATTGATCCTGATACTGATCCTTTCGATTTCTACTTTATATTTAGCTGCACTTTCATAATCTTCGTTCTCTACAGCTTTGATTATCTTGCGTTTAAGGGATTGTATTTCCTCTTGAGCGGACCTGATCTCTATGCTCTCCGGCTCTTCTGCAATTCTTCTTCCCCTGTGCGTCTCACCGGACTGGATCCGTCTGAAAACCTGGTCTAGTTGCTGTCCGAATGCGTCATAGCATTTACTGCAACCAAGTTTCCCTTTCTCTCTGAACTCAGCGAGTGTCATCCCACAATCCTTACAGACAAGCGAAACAGCCTTTCCCGGAACAAATACTCCCGTATTAAAATTAGTTCCTTTACTTATCTGGTCAAGTGCACTCAGAATACTTCCCTGCCAAATCGACACGGGTAAGATGTTCGCTCCGCCAAAGCTTATCCCTCCTGCTCCGATCGATTTCGCACAACTCTCGCAAAGGCTTACTTCACTTTCCTTTCCGTTAATATTCTGCTTGATGAAAATACTTGCTTCATTTACACCGCATCTACTGCACTTCATATACTCCTCCGTTCATATCTCTCTTTCAGCAAGAAGGCAGGAAAGAACCTGCTTGAAAATATTACTTCTTATGACCTGTCTATCCATTGGATCAAGTCTCACAAGAGCTTTATCTGAAAACGAACTTCTGACAAGTCTTGATTCACCTACACTTATCAGCCCGTTCTTCACCAATGCAGTCATCAACATCTCTGCTTTGGACTCAGACAGTCTTTCACCGGAAGCTTCGATCAGATTTCTGATAAATTCACTGCCGGTTCCTGTTCTGCATTTTGTTATCCTGATACCACCATTCCCTCCGCGCTTGCTCTCTACAAAATATCCCTGTTCAGGCGTGAATCTTGTTGTCAGAACATAGTTTATTTGAGACGGAACACAATTAATACGTCCGGCCAATTCATTCCTGACTATCTTCACATGACCTCCGTTAGTCTCCAGCATATCTCTTATCAGTCTTTCGATGTTATCACTAATTCCTGCCATTTTCCCCTTCCGGCTGTCTAACTATCAAACACATTTGACCATCTTTGACTTATCATTATTCTATTACCCTTTGTTTTGTTTTGGGTGACATAATTTCATTATAATTGTTAACTTTTATGAAATAGCTGGCAACAAAAAACCTTTGGATCATATGATCCAAAGGCTATGTGGCTGCCGAACTAGGATTTGAACCCAGACAGGCTGCTCCAGAGGCAGTTGTGCTACCATTACACAATTCGGCACTGCGTTTGAGATTATAACATGAGAAAAAAGAATGCGCAATACCGCTTTCAGATCATTTCTACTGCGAGCTCGATCAATTTCTGTATACTTGCAGTTCTATCAACTCCTGCGATCTCCATTCCGCATTTATCCAAAGGTATAAGTATCTTGCGGGCATCACTGTGAGAAACAGCAGCAGCAACTTGATCAGACAATTCCCCCATCATAGAACCACCGGCGATTATCCCAAACGCTCCGATGATTATATCAACACGGTTCGAATTCCAGATTATGGCATTATCTCCGGTCGCTCCTTTATCAGCACCTGCTTTCAGCATTATTCCGGTCGCAACGGCATTTGTGCCAAGAGCTATTATCAGCGCCTGAGGGATGGTTTTCTTGATCCTTTCAACGAGCGCTTTTCCTATACCGCCACCCTGACCATCTATAACCGCAATTTTCACTTCAACACCTCTATTCTCTTAACCACAAAATTATACCCTAAGTATGACCGATATAACAGTCCCTTCTCCGGGTGTGCTTTGTGCGCTTACCGAACCTTCATAAAGCATTGCTATATGCTTAACTATTGAAAGCCCTAATCCGGTACCGCCAAGTTCACGCGATCTACCCTTATCTACTCTGTAGAATCTTTCAAATATCCTCGGCAGATGTTCAGCAGGGATCCCCTGCCCTGTATCACTTACATTGATAACGACATGTTCGTCATCAGGTCTTGATGACTCAACTATAACTTTGCCGCCCTCAATATTGTATCTGATTGCATTTTCGATTAGATTAATCAATATCTGCTTGATCCTGTTTCTGTTAGCTTTGATCATAAGCTCCGCTTCCTGGTCGATCAGTTCTTCTGAAGCCCCGGAAATAACTGATATTTTATTCCGGGAAGCCTCATCATCAAGCAAAACAACGACTTCATCAGTCAATGCATTCAAATCAAATTCCTCATACTCATTCTCTGTTTTCATTTCCTCGATTTCTGAAAGAACCAGTATATCATTGATTAGATCATTTAATCTCTCTGCTTCAACATCGATTATATCAAGAAACTTATTTCTGACAGCAGGATCATCTATATCTTTGTTTCGCAGGGTATCGATGAAACCTCTTATCGATGTGAGCGGCGTTTTAAGTTCATGAGTGACGCCGGCTACAAAATCCGACCTCAGTTTGGCCATCTCCTCGATTTGAGAAACATCCTGAAAAACGATTATCGCGGTCTTTCCACGGCTACTGTTCGAAAGAGAGACATTGACACGATACACCCTTCTCCCGGTTTTAGAAATGATAGATATCTTTTCATTATGAGAAGTATCTTTTCGATAGGCTGAACGGACCAGTTCCTCCGTTTCGACTGACCTGATAACTGAGATCATCGGCAATAACTTATCATGAGGCAAATCGTTCTGCAGGAAAACCTTCTCAGTCTCCTTGTTAATAAAAGTGACCTGAAGTTCATCGTCGACTGCAATTACAGGATTCTCAATTGCGTTCAGAACCATATCCAATCTGATATTGTCCTTGATAAGATCATCGTGAGCAACTTCAAGCTCCCGCGCCATGTGATCAAAGCTTCTTGAAAGTTCAGCTATCTCAGATCTGTCGCTCCTTCTTGCTTCGATCCTTACAGAATAGTCACCTTCGGCCATCCTTTCAGCTGCATTCTTCAATCTGATCACAGGGGCAGCAGTCAAACGTGAAGCGATAAGTCCTGTAAGCAATAGGATCAAAGCAAAAGCAACAAAAATAAAGAGCATTTGTCTGACCGATATTTCAACTATAGATACGTACACACTCATCGGCAGAGCAGCCCTTATTATGTGACCACTTTTTTCATCTGTTTCCGCAAGGTAAAATGTATCGATCCCCAGTGTATCACTTTTACGTATAGCAACACCTTTATCACCTGAAGCTATTGCCTTGGCTATTTCAGGGCGATCGATATGATCGTCCATCGATTCCTCTTCAGTATCGCTGTCATAAAGCACTTTCCCTGTGATCGCTATCAATGTTATCCTAATTTTCTCAGACTCTGAATGCATAACTTCTCTAATGTATTGGTCGATCTCATCATTTGAAGCACCTTTGTCAAGTTCTGTTGAAACAAGTCTTATAGCATCACTTAATCTGATTTCAGTAGTTTTCCTGTTGAAATCATCAAGAGCTTTATAAGACACTGCTGCAGCTGATAGAAATCCTGCTGTCAGAAGAAAGGCGATTATCAAGTTAAATTTTCTGATCATTGAATCTGTATCCTCTTCCCCTTACTGTTTCTATAACAGGTATTTCATCCTTCTTGTCACCTATCTTCCTTCTTAGCTGCCTGATATGGACGTCCACTGTCCTTGTCTCACCCGCATAGTCATATCCCCATACATTAAGCAAAAGGTCATCGCGTGAATATGCAATACCTTTATTGCGCATCATAAATTTAAGCAGTTCATATTCACGATTGGTCATCATGATCTCTTGACCATTTCTGAAAACTCTGTGCTTTGTGTCGTCAATAACTATGTCCGATGAAGATATGGTATCAGTTCTTGTACTTTCTTCTGAAATCGGTCCTTCTTTCAGATATCTTCTGATATGAGCCTTGACTCTCGAAAGAAACTCCCTTACTCCAAATGGTTTGGTTATATAGTCATCAGCTCCAATATCCAATGCGTTGACCTTATCCATCTCATTGTTGCGTGCTGTAAGCATTATAACGGGAACATTTTCGAAAACAGTCGTTGTTCTGACGTTCTTGCAAATCTCAATACCATCCATACCGGGCAGCATTATATCCAGAATGAATAAAACCGCGTCACTGATCTCGCCCCTGGCATCAAACATACTTCTGCCGTTACTGAATGCCCTTGTTCTGTAACCTTCTGAGGCTAAATTATAAACTATCAGTTCCGATATCACCGGGTCATCTTCAACAACTACTATCAAAGGCTGCATATGCACCTCCGGTATTTAATATAAACAGATTTTATCATATCATGACAACTGATGCTTGCCTTGAACAAAGAAAACTACCCATTCAGCTACATTCTGCGCATGATCAGCTATTCGTTCAAAGTATTTACATACGAAAAGCATTTCAACATATTGCTCGATATTGCCCGGATCGACTGACATAAGATGAATAAGTTCATTTTTAACTTTGTCGTAGAGTTCATCGACTCTGTCATCCATTACTATAAATTTTTCAGCCATTTCCGCACTCCTGATAACATATGCATCAAGAGCACCCCGTACCATTTCCTTAGCAACGCCCGCCAGAGTGATAAGGTCATAGTGGATCATAACTCTTTTCTTCCCTTCGAACATAAGTATCTTAGAAGAGATGTCACTTGCATGATCCGCGATCCTTTCAAGATCAGTTATCAGTTTCAGCGCTGAAGTAACATCTCTCAGATCCCTTGCAACCGGCTGTTGTCTTGCAATCATGTCAAGACACATTTCCTCGATTGTGATCTCAAGATCGTCAATAACATCATCTCTCTCGATTATTTTATTTGCCAGCTCATTATCTTGTTCGATCAAAGCTGTTATGGCATCAGTTATTGAATTTTCTACCTCAACACCCATTCTGACGATCATCTCATGAAGATCAGCCAGCTCTTTTTCAAAAGTTCTTCTTGTAACCATGTTTTCCCCCTTTCAACTTCCTGTTAAATACCGTTTTGATCATCCGAATCTTCCGGTTATATAATCTTCTGTTCTTTTATCTGCAGGCTGTCTGAATATTTTCTCAGTATTATCAAACTCTATAAGTTCACCCAGCAGAAAAAAGGCTGTCATATCAGATATCCTGCTTGCTTGCTGCATGTTGTGAGTTACTATCACGATCGTATATTTCTCTTTAAGTTCCTGTACAAGATCTTCTATTTTCAGAGTTGACAGCGGATCAAGAGCCGAAGTCGGTTCATCCATGAGAACCACTTCAGGTTCGACCGCAAGTACTCTTGCTATACACAATCTCTGCTGCTGACCTCCTGAAAGACTGTAAGCATTGTCTTTTAACCTGTCCTTGACCTCGTCCCAAAGAGCAGCGGCTCTGAGACTTCTCTCCGCTATATCTTCCAGTTCACTTCTGTTTCTGACCCCATGGATCCTGGGACCATATACAACATTTTCAAATATTGATTTCGGAAACGGATTGGGTTTTTGGAAAACCATACCAACTCTTGTTCTGAGCTCTTCTACTCTTATTGTTTTGTCAAAAATATCTCTTCCGTCATATATTATCTCTCCTTCTGTTCTGACCGAGGGTATCAGATCGACCATCCTGTTTAGCGTCTTGATATATGTTGATTTTCCGCATCCTGAAGGTCCGATGATCGCAGTGACCTCGTTTGCAGCGATTTTAAGATCGATATCCTTTAAAGCTTGTTTACTGCCATACCACAGACTGAATTTTTTCGTATCATATATATAGGTTTTCGCCATATCAATATCTCCTCTGAAACTTACTGCGAAGTATTATTGCTGAAACATTCAACGTTAAAAGCATTGTCAAAAGAACTACTATCGTTGCTGCCGCAAGATTTGCATATTCTCTGACCAGAACACTGTCAAGAGTCCAGTAATAGATCTGGACAGGCAGAGCTGTAAAATTGTCCATTATGCTTTGAGGCATCTTCAAAATAAGTGCAGGTATACCTATCACTATAAGCGGAGCAGTCTCGCCTATCGCTCGTGACAATCCAAGAATGGAGCCTGTAAGTATGCCCGGCAGTGCAGATGGGAGCACAACTTTTCTGATGGTCGTCCATTTAGTCGCACCCATAGCATAAGATGCTTCTCGAAGAAATCCCGGTACCGCCTTTATCGCTTCCTGCGCAGAAACGACAACTATCGGAAGGATCAGAAGTGACATTGTTAATGCACCGGCCAGAATGCTCGATCCTAAACCGAGAAGCCTTGAAAAAATAGTTAATCCCAGAAGACCGAAGATGACTGACGGAACAGCAGAAAGATTCGATATATTGATTTTTACGATTGAATGAAACCA